>NZ_JBVHLU010000008.1:68996-181738 GCF_055558835.1 Embleya sp. NPDC025285 | reverse complement strand
CCCCTCCCTGCCCCCCCCCCCCCCCCCCTCCCCCCCCCCCCTCCCCCCCCCCCCCCCCCCCCCCCCCCCCCCCCCCCCCCCCGAGGCCGCCTCGTGGTGTTCAGCGACCCGCGCGGACCAGGACCGAGGTCGGCACGAAGACGTCCGGCGCGCGGTCGAGCACCCCGCCCGAGGGGTCGTCGCTGCCGTCCGCGCGCACCGGGTCCCGGTCGGGGCGCAGGATGTCGCGCACCACCACCAGGCAGATGTACGCGGTGCCGAGCAGGTGCAGCAGGATCACCACGTGGTACGCGTTCTGCGACAGGCCCTTGCCGGAGAACGAGGCGATGTACATCCACACGCCGAGGAAGTACGTGACCTCGCACGCCTGCCAGATCAGGAAGTCCCGCCAGCGCGGCCGGGCCAGCACCACCAGCGGGATCAACCACAGCACGTACTGCGGCGAGTAGACCTTGTTGGTCAGCACGAACGCGGCCACGATCAGGAACGCCACCTGGGCGAACCTCGGCCGCCGCGGCGCGAACATCACCAGCGCGGCGATCGCGAGGCAGCACAGCACCAGGCTCGCCGTGACGTAGCTGTTGAGGTGCTCCAGCGGTCTGCCGTCGCGCTGCTGGATAATCAGCCAGATCGACCCGTAGTCGGCGGGCCGGTCCTGGCTGAACGTGTAGAAGAGTTTCCAGCCCTCACGGATGTACCAGTCGCGCCGCTCGTACCAATGGCCGTCGTAGACCAGCATCACCGGCAGGTTCACCACCAGCCAGGACACGATCGCCGCCGCCGCGGTCTTGGCGAACGGGATCAGCCGGCCCGAGCGCAGGCACAGCAGGAACAACGGTGCCAACAACAACACCGGATACAACTTCGCCGCGGTCGCCAGGCCGATCATCACCCCGGCGACCACGATGTTGCGCCGCGCCCACGTCCACATGGCCACCGCCGTCAGCGCGACCGCGACCAGGTCCCAGTTGATCAGCCCGTTGAGCGCCAACGCGGGCGCGCAGGCCACCATCGCCGCGTCCCAGGGCCGCCGCCCGGACGTGCCCTTGACCGCGACCACGGTCACCACCGCGCAGGCCATCATGATCAACGCGTTGATCATGACGAACCACAACTGCTCGTCCTGGAGATCGCCGTCGGTGATGTCCCCGGCCGCGCGCGCCAGGGTCCCGGCGAAGGCCATCACCCCACCGGTGATCACCGGGTACTCCAGGAACTTCATGTCCTTGTCGCCGGTCTCCTGGAAGTACGGGATCTTCCCGTCCGCGAGACCGCGATTGATGTACAGGTGCGGCATGTCGCTGTAGCACGCGTGCGAGTACTGCGTGCTGCCGGAGAACCAACCCCCGTCGTAGCAGGGCTTCTTCTGCATGATCCCGAGCGCGAAGCAGACCACCGCGAGCAGCACGAGCACCCGGACGGGGGTCCACCACCGGTTCGGCGCGAAACGAATCCGCCGCCCGGCCGGACCACCGACGAGTTCGCTGCCGGCGCGGACCACCGGATCGTCCCGAGTGGGCAGGACGGGTTCGGTCGATGTCGGCGTCATGGCGCCCATCCTCTCGCGATCCACGAGGAGGTCGCCCTCGCCGGCCGGATACGACAACGCGTGCCCCACCGCCGAAGCGATGGGGCACGCGTAAGGCTAACGCCGGTCAACCGCCCCGGCCGCCCATGATGAAGCCGTTCGAACCGCCGCGGGGGCCGCCCCCGGGCGATTCGGTGCTCGGTGGTTTGGTGCTGCTCGGCGGCTTGGTGGTGTGCCCACCACCCCCGGGATCACCCGTACTGCCCTGCGATCCACCGGGCGAGGTCGACGACGGCGGCGCCGCGGAGGTCGGCGGCGCGGTGGACGACGGCGGCGGCGTCGTGGGCGCGCGGGTGGTCGGCGGCGCGGTCGTCGGCGGCAGCGTCACCTTGTCCTTGTCCTCGAACTTCTCGCCGGGCGTGGCGAAGTCGGACGTGGGCATCCCCTGCATCGCGCTCTTCATGTACGCGGTCCACACCAGCGTGGGGACGTCACCACCGTGCACGGAGTCACGACCGCCCAGACCCTTGAGGGACAGCCGGGCGTGCGTGTTCGGGTCCTCCCGGAACAGCGCCACCGACGTGGCCAGGTTGGGCGTGTACCCCACGAACCATGCGGAGTTGTTGCCGTCGGTGGTACCGGTCTTGCCGGCCACCGGCCGGTTCAGCGCCTTCGCCGCGCGGCCGGTGCCGTCGCCGAGCGGCGGGTTGTCCACCACCCGCTGCATGACCTGGTTGACGGTGTCCGCGACGTTCTTGGGGAAGAGCTGCTTGGTCTCGCGCTTGGGCAGTTCGACCTTGGAGCCCCCGTGGGTGACTTCCTTGATCCAGTACGGATCCGCGTGCAGGCCGCGGGCCGCGAAGGTGGCGTACGCCTCGGCCATGTCCAGCGCGCTCGGCGGCGCGACACCGAGCGCCATCGTCGGGGTCGGCTCGAACGAGCCCAGGTCCGGCGGCAGACCGGCGTCGATCGCGGCCTTCTTGACCTTCTCCGGCCCGACATCGGCGGCGAGTTGGAGGAAGACGGTGTTCACCGACTTCTCCATGGCTCTGGTGATCGGGACCGGGCCGTAGTCGACGTCACCCTCGTTCGGCGCCAGATACTCCTTGCCGGACTTGTCGTCCTTGAAGATCTGACCGTTCTGCAGCTTGATCGGGATCTTGCTGTCGCCGTTGTACATGCTTTCCGGGCCGATCGGTTTCGCGTCCGCCCCGCCGTCGCGCAGCGCCGCCGCGAGCACGAACAACTTGAACGTCGAACCGGCCTGGATGTCGCGTCTGACCGCGTCGTTGTACTCCTGCTGGACGAAGTCCGGACCGCCGTAGAGGGCTACCACCGCCCCGTCGCCGGGGACCACCGAGGCCAGGCCGGTGCGGATGTAGCGGTCCGCCTCGTTCTTTTCCGGTTTCAGCTCGGAGGTCAACTGGTCCTTGACCGCCGCGACCGCCGCGTCCTGCTTGGCCTTGTCGAACGTGGTGACGATCTTGAAGCCGCCGCGCGCGAGTTCGGCCTCGGGGATCACGTTGTTGGCCTTGAGGTACTGGTCGGTCACCTTCATCAGGTATCCGGCCTGGCCGGCCTTGTTCGCGGCCGGCTTGGGCTTGATCGGCATCGGGAACTGGAGCGTGTCGCGTTCCGCCTTGGTCAGCCAGCCCTCCTTGACCATGCCGTCCAAGGCGTAGGCCCAGCGCCCCTTGACCTTCTCGATCTGACCGGGGAACTCGATCACGTCGTAGATGCCGGGCGCGTTGAGCAGGGTCGCCAGATAGGCGCCCTCGGCCACGTTCAACTCGCCGACGTTCTTGCCGTAGTAGGCCTGCGCGGCGGCCTGGATGCCGTACGCGTTGCGGCCGTAGAAGGCGGTGTTGAGGTAACCGACGAGGATGTCGTCCTTGCGCATCTGCCGGTCGACCTTGAGCGCGATGAAGATCTCGCTGAACTTGCGCTTGAAGGTGCGTTCCTGGGTCAGATAGGTGTTCTTGACGTACTGCTGGGTGATCGTGGAACCACCCTGCGTGTCACCACCCTTGACCATGGTGACCCCGGCGCGCAGCAGGCCCTTCGGCGAGACGCCCGAGTCGCTGTAGAACGACCGGTTCTCCGCCGCGATCACGGCCCGCTGTACGTGCTTGGGGATCTGGTCGACCGTCACGTTCTGCCGGTTGACCTGACCGGTCCGACCGATCTCGGTCTTCCCGTCGGCGTAGTAGTAGATGTTCGACTGATACGTCGTGTTCGCGTTCGGGTCCGGCACCTTGACCATCGCGTACGCCAGGGCCGCCAGGCCCATGATCGACGCGAGGAAGAACAGGATCATCGCCAGGATCTGCTTGAAGGACGGCAACCAGCGGCGCACGCCGGTCTTGCCGTACCTCGGGTAGTCGATGAACCGCTTCTTCCGGGGCGGACCGGCGTTGGCCCGTGATCGGCCGCCGGCCGCGGTGCCGTTGGCGGCGCGTCGACCGCCCCCGCGGGCGGCCGCTCGGGCCTCCACACGCGAGAGCGGGCGCTCCTCGTCGTCTCCTCCCGGCCCGGCGGGCAGCGACGAGCCGCCGGGCGGCGTCCCGCCCCCGGCGCCGGCCGCGCCCCCCGAATACGAGTCACCGCGCCCCTCGGGACGCGGCTGCTGTGATCTACGGCGATGTTCACTCATGCGTTCGCTACTCCTCGGCCGTACGACGCGGAGGTCGGACGCACGGGTCGTGGCTCTCCGCTCCCCAGGACGCACGCGCGAGGGGGGCGGTTCCGCAGGAAGCGGGGCTTGAGGTACCACACGGCGGAACAGACTACGCGGAACCGCTTTCGCGACCTCACTGTGACCTGCCTGTGACCCGAGTCACCGGCGGCCGCCTTGCCACCACACGGCAAGGAGACCTATCGTCTCGATGTATCGGTTCGATACATCGGGCCGGTACATCGAGCCGGGGGCACAGGAGCCCCGGCCGGACGAAGGTCGGCTGCGACCGTATCCCACGATCGCGGAGGGACCCACGTCCGGCCCGGTCAGCATGGATGGAGGAAGGCGATGAGCAGGCGCGGTGGCGTCCTCGAATTCGCGATCCTCGGCCTGCTGCACGACTCCCCCATGCACGGTTACGAACTGCGCAAGCGGCTCAACACCGTGCTCGGCTCGTTCCGTGCCATCGCCTACGGCACCCTCTACCCCTGCCTGAAGTCCCTGCTGGAACGGGGCTGGCTCGCGGAGGAGGTTCCGGAGGTGACGGCACTCGCCGGCAGCAAGCGATCCCGGATCGTCTACCAGCTGACGGCACAGGGCAAGGAGCACTTCCAAGAACTGCTGTCCGAGTCCGGGCCCTCGGCCTGGGAGGACGAGAACTTCGGCGTGCACTTCGCCTTCTTCGGTCGAACCGACCACGAGGTACGCATGCGTATCCTCGAAGGTCGGCGCAGCCGGCTCGAGGAACGCCTCGACCGGGTGCGCGGGTCGCTGACCCGGACGCGGGAGAAGCTCGACGGGTACACCCTCGAGTTGCAGCGACACGGCTTGGAGTCGGTCGAGCGCGAAGTGCGCTGGCTGAACGAGCTCATCACCGCCGAGCGGCACGCCGGAGCCACTCCGGACGCCGCCGGTCCCGAAACCCCGGTCGACGCGTCGAAGGACGCCGACCGGCTTCGGACCCCCACCCAGGACGTGGCCTCGGACCCGTCCGCATCCAACAACTGAGGTCGCCGGTTCATGGCGGCTTCGTCGAGATCACAGGGAGCAACCGGAATGGGTTCGGTTCGCGTAGCCATCGTCGGCGTGGGCAACTGCGCCGCTTCGCTGGTGCAGGGCGTCGAGTACTACAAGGACGCCGACCCGAACAGCCGCGTCCCCGGCCTGATGCACGTGCAGTTCGGCGAGTATCACGTGCGTGACGTCGAGTTCGTGGCCGCTTTCGATGTGGACGCCAAGAAGGTCGGCTTCGACCTTACGGACGCCATCGGTGCCAGCGAGAACAACACGATCAAGATCTGCGACGTGCCGCCGTCGGGCGTCACCGTGCAGCGTGGGCACACCCTGGACGGTCTCGGCAAGTACTACCGCGAGACCATCGAGGAGTCGACCGAGGCCCCCGTCGACGTGGTCAAGGTCCTCAAGGACCAGGCCGTCGACGTCCTCGTCTGCTACCTCCCGGTGGGCTCCGAGGACGCGGCGAAGTTCTACGCCCAGTGCGCCATCGACGCCAAGGTCGCGTTCGTCAACGCTCTCCCGGTCTTCATCGCCGGGACCAAGGAGTGGGCGGACAAGTTCACCGAGGCGGGCGTGCCGATCGTCGGCGACGACATCAAGTCGCAGGTGGGCGCCACGATCACGCACCGCGTGATGGCGAAGCTCTTCGAGGACCGCGGTGTCCTGCTCGAGCGCACCATGCAGCTCAACGTCGGCGGCAACATGGACTTCAAGAACATGCTCGAGCGCGAGCGCCTGGAGTCGAAGAAGATCTCCAAGACGCAGTCCGTCACCTCGCAGGTCGACCGTGACCTCGGCGCGGACAACGTGCACATCGGCCCGTCGGACTACGTCGCGTGGCTCGACGACCGCAAGTGGGCGTACGTGCGCCTCGAGGGTCGCGCCTTCGGTGACGTTCCGCTGAACCTGGAGTACAAGCTCGAGGTCTGGGACTCGCCGAACTCGGCCGGTGTCATCATCGACGCCGTCCGTGCCGCGAAGATCGCCAAGGACCGCGGCGTCGGTGGCCCGATCCTGTCGGCGTCCTCGTACTTCATGAAGTCGCCGCCGGTGCAGTACTTCGACGACGAGGCCCGCAACGCGGTCGAGTCCTTCATCAAGGGCGACATCGAGCGCTGACCCACCTCACTCGGCCGATCCGGCCGGGTGACCTCGGGTTGATCGAAGGCCCGGCTCCCGCCCAGGAGCCGGGCCTTCGGCGTGCCCGGGTCCGATCGGTGCCGGTCTCCGGTCCGCGTGCCGGGGCCGGCTACGGTGGGCGCCGTGGCCCTCATCCGTGATCTGCGCTCGTTGCTGAAGCTGCGCGACTTCCGTCGGCTCTTCGCCACCCGACTGACCTCGCAGCTCTCCGACGGGGCGTTCCAGGTGGCCATCGCGGGCCAGGCGTTCTTCTCGCCGGAGAAGCAGACCTCGGCGGCCGACATCGCGACCGCGTTCGCGGTCCTGCTGCTGCCCTATTCGCTGGTCGGACCCTTCACCGGGGTGCTGCTCGACCGGTGGCGGCGGCGCCAGGTGCTGGTGCTGTGCAACCTGCTGCGGGCGGCGCTGGTGACGGTGACCGCGGGCCTGGTGCTGCTCGGGGTGCCCGACCCGATCTTCTACGCCGCCGCGCTGGTAGTGCTCTCGGTGAACCGGTTCGTGCTCGCCGGGCTGTCCGCGTCGCTGCCGCGCGTGGTGCCGGCCGAGCGGCTGGTGACCGCGAACTCGGTGTCGCCCACGGCCGGCACGGTCGCGGCGGCGGTCGGCGGCGGGTCGGCGCTGCTGGTTCACGCGTTCCTGGCCGAGGGCTCCGGGGCGACCGCGCTGGTGATCGTGGTGTCAGGGGTGTTGTACCTGGGCTCGGCGGCGGTCGCGGCGACGATGCCGGCCGATCTGCTCGGGCCCGATCCCGATCGGGTGTTGCCCGGCGCGGGGGAGGCGCTGCGCTCGGTGGCCCGCGGGCTGCGCGAGGGGGCGGTGCACGTGTGGCGGCGTCGGGCGCCGGCGCACGCGTTGGCCGCGATCACCGCGATGCGGTTCTGCTACGGCGTGCTGACCGTGATGACCGTGTTGCTCTGCCGCAACACGTTCAACGATCCGGCGGACACCGACGCAGGGCTGGCCACCTTCGGAGTCACGGTGAGCGTCTCCGCGCTCGGCTTCTTCGTCGCGGCCGTGGCCACGCCCGCGATCACCACCCGGATCGGCGTCGCGGCCTGGATCGGCACCTGCGCGCTCGCGGGGGCGGTCTGCCAGACCGCGCTCGGCCTGCCCTTCGTGTTCGCGCCGATGGTGGTGGGCGCCTTCCTGCTCGGGGTGACCTCGCAGGGCGCCAAGATCGGCGTCGACACGATCGTGCAGACCACCGTCGACGACGCGTATCGGGGTCGGGTGTTCTCCGTATACGACGTGCTCTTCAACGTCGCGTTCGTGGGCGCCGCCGCCGTCGCGGCGCTGGGGCTGCCCGACGACGGCCGGTCCCCGGCGGTGCTGCTCGGGGTGGCCGGGGTGTACGCGCTGACCGGCGCCCTGTACACGCTGGCAGCGCGTCGCCACCCTCCGGTGATCGTGCAGACCGTCCCGGCGGACGACCGCCGGCCATAATATCCCTTTTGATGCCGATCGCGGCTTATTTCACCCGGCGGTATCCCCAGGAAATTACCTGCGGGTAGTGCATTACCGAGGCCGAGGTTCTAACCTGCACATCCAGCGACTTTCGGCACCTCTGGAGATACTCCATGTCCAATAACGCCGGTTCGGGTGAAAACGATCCTTTGCCGTACATACCGGCGTGGACCGAGAACACCCCGCCGCACGGGCTCCCGCTTCCTCCGCAGGAAGCGTCGATGCCGCATGCGCCCGTCGTACGCCGGGCACCGGTCGACGGGCGCGCGGCGCGCCGCGAGGCGGCCCGGCCGGCCCGGCGTGGGCGCGGGGTGCTGGTCGCGGTGCTGGCCGTGCTGCTGGTGGGCGGTACCGCCGCCGGGGGCTGGTGGTACGTGCAGAAGGAGGATGACGGGCCGCGCATCCACGAGGGCGACTGTCTGCGGGACAAGACCGGGATCGACCAGGACCCGGTGCGCTGCGAGGACTCCGCGGCCCGGTTCATCGTGGTCGAGCGTGTGCAGGGCACCACGTTCGCGGGCGTCTGCGACTCGGTACCGGGGGACCCCATCGCGTTGACCTCGGATCCCACCGTGGAGAGCTTCGTGTTGTGTCTCGCCGAGCGGAAATGACGCATCGCTCCTGCGATTAGCTCTTTATGCCCGTTATTCCGCTCACATTCGACCGGGACAAGGGGAATCCCCGCTGCGGGTGTCCGGCCGGAGCCCTAGTGTTCCGGACTGTCTCACCAGTCCCCTGCAACGGAGATCGTCCCCATGTCCAATCCCTTCCCGCCCGACCCCAACGGTCCCCAGCAGCCGAACCAGGGCTGGAACCAGCAGCCGGGTCAGCCGCAGCAGCCCCAGCAGGGTTGGGGGCAGCAGCCGGGCCAACCGCCGCAGGGTGGCTTCCCGCCGGGCGGCTACCCCCAGGGCGGTCAGCCGGGCTTCTACGGCGGCCCGCCGCCGCCCCCGCCGCGCAAGAGCAAGGCCAAGTGGATCGTCATCGGCGTTGTCGTCCTGGTGGTGGCGGTCATCGGCGCGGTAGTCGGCACCGGCGTGTTCAACAAGGACGCCGTCGACAAGGCGAATGTCGGCGACTGCATCACCGGCACCAAGAACAAGAGCCCGAAGGTGGTCTCCTGCTCCAAGTCGGACGCCGCGTTCAAGGTCGTCGCCAAGTTCACCGACACCTCGGACACCGAGAAGTGCAACACCGAGGAGATCGCCCGCAAGGGCTCGGTGCTCGGCCTCTACCGCAAGGGCTCCGACAAGGGCCTGCTGTGCGTGACGGTCACCGACCACACCACCCCGGAGTCGTTCTCGGGCGTGCCCGGTGCCAGCACGACGTTCACCCCCTCCGTCATCGCGCAGATCCAGAAGATCATGGCCGACGGCAAGGTCAGCGACGAGGAGCTCGAGGAGCTGGGCGGGAGCTGAGGCAGCCCCCGCCCGAATCCGGTGGTGGCCCGCTCACGCGCTCCCGTGGGCGGCCCACCACTCCCGAAGCGCCGCGACCGCCGTGTCGTGGTCCATCGGGCCGTGTTCGAGCCGCATCTCCAGCATGTGCCGGTAGGCCTTGCCCACCAGCGGGCCCGGCGGCACGTCCAGCAGTCGCATGATCGCGTTGCCGTCCAGGTCCGGCCGGATCGAGTCCAGCTCCTCCTGCTCGGCGAGCTGCGCGATCCGCTCCTCCAGCGAGTCGTAGGCGCGCGCGAGCGTGGCCGCCTTGCGCTTGTTGCGGGTCGTGCAGTCCGAGCGGGTCAGCTTGTGCAGCCGCTCCAGCAGCGGCCCCGCGTCCCGCACGTAGCGGCGCACCGCCGAGTCGGTCCACTCTCCCGTGCCGTAGCCGTGGAAGCGCAGGTGCAGTTCGACCAGGCGCGTGATGTCGTCCGTGACGTCCTTCGGGTACTTCAGCGCCTTGAGCCGCTTGCGCGTCATGTGCGCGCCGACCATCTCGTGATGGTGGAACGAGACCCGGCCGTCCGGCTCGAAGCGCCGCGTGCGCGGCTTCCCGATGTCGTGCAGCAGCGCGGCCAGCCGCAGGATCAGGTCCGGCTCGCCCGGCGCCTCCAGCGCCATCGCCTGCTCGAGCACGGTGAGCGTGTGCTCGTACACGTCCTTGTGCCGGTGGTGTTCGTCCACCTCCAGGCGCAGCGTGGGCAGCTCGGGCAACACCCGCGCGGCCAGCCCCGTGGAGACCAGCAGTTCCAGGCCCTTGCGCGGGTGGTCGGAGCAGATCAGCTTGTTGAGCTCGTCCCGCACCCGCTCGGCGGAGACGATGTCGATCCGCTCGGCCATGTCCGTCATCGCCGCGACCACCTCGGGCGCGACCTCGAAGTCGAGCTGCGCGGCGAAGCGCGCGGCCCGCATCATCCGCAGCGGGTCGTCGCCGAAGGACGCCTCGGGCGTGCCCGGCGTGCGCAGCACCCGCGCGGCCAGGTCCTCCAGCCCGCCGTGCGGGTCGACGAAGGTGATCCCGGGCAGTGCGACCGCCATCGCGTTGACCGTGAAGTCTCGGCGGACCAGGTCGTCGTCGATCGAGTCGCCGTAGGAGACCTCGGGCTTGCGCGAGGCGCGGTCGTAGGCCTCGGAGCGGTAGGTGGTGATCTCGATCTGGTAGTCCGGCGAGTCCGCGAGCTTCTTGCGGCAACCGACCGTGCCGAACGCGATCCCCACGTCCCACACCGCGTCCGCCCACGGGCGCACGATCGCCAGCACCTGTTCGGGGCGGGCGTCGGTGGTGAAGTCGAGGTCGTTGCCGAGCCGGCCGAGCAGGGCGTCCCGCACCGAGCCGCCGACCAGCGCGAGCGTGTGCCCGGCCGCCTCGAAGCGACGGGCGAGGTCGTCGGCGACGGGGGCGACGCGCAACAGTTCGGTGACGGCGCGGCGCTGTACGGCGCTCAGTTCGCCGGTGGCCGGCGGGTCGTCCGGGTGGGGTGTGTTCTTGGCGTTCGGCACGGGAGACAAGGTTACGGGTCGAGGCCGCGGGTCTCGCGCGCATTACGCCGCAGCCGAGGCCGCGAGCGGGCCGCGCGATGGAGTGATCATGGCGTTATGGCGTGGCGCATGTCGCACTAAGCTTGGCGGATGCCTTCCGAGACCACGCCGCCGCGCCGTCGGCTGCAGGTGGTCGAGGAGACCTCGGCGGGTGGTCTGGTGGTCGATCGACTCACGTTGCGCGCGGCGTTGATCGCGCGCCGGGACCGACGCGGCCGGCTGTTGTGGTCGTTGCCCAAGGGGCACATCGAGAACGGCGAGAGTGTGGTCGACGCCGCGTTGCGCGAGGTCGAGGAGGAGACCGGCATCGTGGGTCGGGTGCTGGCCCCGCTCGGGGTGATCGACTATTGGTTCACCGCGCCGGACCGGCGGGTGCACAAGACCGTCCACCACTACCTCATGGAGGCGGCGGGCGGGGATCTGTCGGACGACGACATCGAGGTCGAAGCGGTGGCTTGGGTTCCGCTCGGCGCGCTCTCCGCGCGTCTCGCCTACCCCGACGAGCGGCGATTGGTCACGCTCGCCCCGGAACTGTTGGCGGACAGCGCGTGAGCGATGGACGGTTCCGATCCGGGACCCCGACGAACGTGCCCCGCGGCCGGCCGGCCGCCATCCTGATACTGATCCTGGCGCTCGCCGCCGGGCTGTTGTCGATGATGCCGCCGAACATCGCGCGCGCCGCCGACGGCGACGGGATCCAGGTCCTGATCACCAGGATGACGCCGGTGGCCAAGGCCGGCGGCACCATCACCATCGAGGGTCAGGTGCTGAACTCCGGCACCAAGACGATCGACTCGGCCGAGGTCGCGGTCCGGCTCCGCACCTCCGAACCGCTCTTCCGCAGCGGCATCAGCTCGGCCGAGGACGCCCAGTCGGGCGGCACCCTGCTGCGCGATCCCAAGCCGGTGACGCTGCGCAACCTGGCACCGGGCACGGCCCAACCGTGGACGTTCACCTTCCGCGCCGACCCGCTCGGCCTGGTCGAGGCCGGCGCCTATCCGCTCGCGATCGAGGCCAGGGCCGGCGGCAAGACGATCGGCGCGGCCCGCACCTTCCTGCCGTGGATCCCCAAGAACGGCCTCAAGGACGTCAAGAGCATGCGGATCGGCATGGTCTGGCCGCTGGTCGATCGGCCGCACCGGGACGGCACCACGCTCGGCGACGAGGCCCAGACGCCGGTCTTTCGCGACGACGACCTGGCCGCGTTGTTCGCGCCGGGCGGGCGGCTGTACGACCTGGTGAACATCGGCACCGGGATGAAGGTCGACTGGGTCGTCGACCCCGAGCTGCTGGACTCCGCCACCCGGATGGCCGGCGGCTATCGGGTCGCGCCGCCGGGCAGCCTGGATCCGGACAAGCCGAAGAAGTCCCGGGACGGCAAGGCCCCGAGCGACGAGGACACCGCCAAGGCGACGCCGAACCAGATCGAGAACACGCTCGCGGGCGGCGGCGGCCAGGTCGCCGCCGGATGGCTGGATCGGCTCAAGACCGGCATCGGCGCCCAGCCGGTGATCGCCCTGCCCTACGCCGACCCCGACCTGGCCGCCGTCGCGCACGCGCTGGACGCGGGCAAGGCGGACCTGCGCCCGCAACTGAGCGAGGCCCAGGCCGAAGCCGCCACCGTCATGCAGCGCACGTTCGCCCGCCCGGTACGCAACGACGTGGCGTGGCCCGCCGGCGGCGCGCTGGACCCCTCGATCGTCGACCTCGCGATCGGGAACGGCGCGAGCACCGTGCTCACCTCCGGGGCGAGCCTGCCGCCGACCAAGGAACTCAACGTCACCCCCCTGGCGACCGCGGCCCTGCCGGGAGCCGACAAGGGCACCGCGCTGGTCACCGACCCGGACATCGACAAGACCCTGACCGCGGACACCAGGGCGCCGGGACAGAGCGTGCTGACCACCCAGCAGTTGCTGGCCGAGCTGCTGACCATCGCGCTCCAGGAGCCCACCCTCAAGCCCGCCCGCAGCCTGCTGATCGCCCCGCCGCGCACCATGGACGCCTCGCTGGCCGGCGTGCTCAAGGACGTCATGAACGCCTCGGTCGACTGGACCCACGGCGCCACCCTGGCCGAGCTCGCCGCCGAGCCCGCCCCGCTGCCCGCGCGCAAGCTCGCCGGCTACCCCAAGGACGTCCGCGCCGGCGAGCCGTCCGAGCAGTACATCGCCGAGACCGACAACCTGGTCCGGTCGATGCAGACCTTCGCCTCGATCCTGACCCGGCCCGAGCGGGTCACCGGCCCGTTCAACCCCGCGCTGCTGCGCCTGCTGTCGACCCAGTGGCGCGGCGACCCCCGGGGGGCGGACCGCTATCGACTCGGCGTCACCCGCGGCCTGCGCGAACTCGAATCACTCGTCTACATCATCCGCAGAACCGGTGTGACGCTCTCCGGCGAGGAGGGCAATATCCCGGTCACCGTGGTGAACAACCTCCAGCAGCCGGTCACCGTACGGATCGCGGCCGTCTCGCATCAGCCCAACCGGCTCAAGCTGGGCGACGCGACCACCGTGACGGTGCCCGACGGGCGCCGCCGGGAGGTGCCGATCTCGGCGAAGTCGGCCGCGAACGGCAAGGTCATGGTCGACGTCCAGTTGCTCACCCCGGACGGGCGAGCGGTCAAAACGCCCGAGTCGTTCTTCGTCAACACGACCACGATCGACGCGCTGACCCGCTGGATCATCGGCGGCCTCGCCTTCCTGCTCGCGGTCTTCTCGCTCCGCGCGTTCCTGCGCAAACGTCGGGAAGCGGCCCTTGCCCCGGACACGAACGGCGAGGATGGTGAGGACCGCGACGACGCGCCGTCGGATCCCGACTCTTTCGACGACACCGAAAACGACCGGAACGAACCGACCTCCGGGTGGCCGCCACTCCATCCCGTGGCACCCCACGCCGGCGGAAACGGACCGCCCGATCCGGCCGACCCGCGCGGACACACACCGTCGAGATCCACGACCGACCGCCCCGAATGAGAAAGTGGGCACCGGACACTCAACCTGACCGAGAAGACGAGGGCCCGCCCGCATGAGCGACCGGAGCGACGAACGTCAGCCGTACACCGGCGGCTCCGCCGAGCCGGACGACGGCGCGCACGACGATCCCTACCGGGGTCGGCCGCCCGCCGACCCGTACCTGCAGCAGTACGTCGACCCGTACGGACAGCCGGCCGATCCCTACGCCGCGCAGCCGCACGATCCGTACGCGCAGCCGGGCGACCCTGGCTACCACGACCCCAACGCGCCACAGCCGGGGTACGGCGAGCAGCCCTATCCGCAGCAGGGCGGCTATCCGGGCCAGGGCGGCTACGGCGGCGGGCCCGAACCGGTCTACGGGGATCCGTACGGCTCCGGGTCGGGTCAGGGCGGCTACGACCCGTACGCGCAGCAGCAGCCCCCGCAGCAGGCCGCCCAGGACGGCGGCGGCGCGTGGTTCCGGGACGAGTTGAGCGATCCGCCGGCGAACGACCCGTACGTGGGCGTGGACGAGCTCTTCACACCGGAGGCCCCGCAGTACTACGACCCGTCCCCGCCGTACGACCCGTCCGGGCAGGGCGGGCAGCCGCACCAGGCCCAGCAGTACGGCGGCGGTTACGGCTCGGGCGACCCGTACCAGCAGCAGCACCAGGTCCCACCGGCCCAGAACTACCCCCCACAGCAGCCGCACCAGCAGCCCCATCAGCAGCAGGCGCACCAGCAGCCGGTGCACCAGCAGGCGTACGTCCCGCAGCAGCCGAGCCCGCAGCAGGGGCAGGGCGGCTGGGGCGACTACGACCGGCCGGGCGGCTGGCTGATGGACCAGACGCTGACCGGCATCAACCTCGGCCTCGCCGGCGACATCGCGGGCATGCCCTCCTACACCGAGGCCTACCAGCGCTACGAGACCCAGCACCGGGCCGAGGCCGCGGCCGCGTCGATGTCCGCGAGCGCGGTCCTGGACGCCCCGCCGGTGCCGCTGAACCCGTCCACGTCGCCCGTCTACCGGATGCCCGGCTCGGGCGCCGAGGAGCGCATGGCCGGCATCCCGGTCGGCGGCGAAGGCAAGAAGGGCAGCAAGCTCGGCGGGATAATGCGATCCTCCGCCGTGATGGCGGCGGGCACGATCGTGTCCCGGATGACCGGCTTCGTGCGCAACCTGGTCGCCGCGGCGGCCCTGGGCACGGCGATCCTGGCGAACACCTACAACGTCGCCAACACGATGCCGACGCTGTTGTACATCCTGGTCGGCGGCGGCGCGCTGAACGCGGTCTTCGTCCCCCAGCTGGTGCGCGCGATGCGCCAGGACGACGACGGCGGCGAGGCGTACGCGAACCGTCTGCTCACCCTGGTCATGACGGTGCTGGCGGGGCTGGTGGTGATCGCCTGGCTGGGCGCGCCGCTGCTGATCCGGGCCTTCGCGAACTCGCTCGCCAAACACCATCAGGACTACGAGCTGGCGATCACCTTCGCCCGCTACTGCCTGCCGATCATCTTCTTCATGGGTCTGCACGTGCTGTTCGGGCAGATCCTCAACGCGCGCGAGCGCTACGGCCCGATGATGTGGACCCCGGTCCTGAACAACATCGTCATCATCGCCACGTTCGGCCTCTACATCTGGGTCGCCGGCACCGCGAAGAACACCGGGCAGAACTCGGACACCATCACCCCGGACGAGATCCGGCTGCTCGGCCTGGGCACGCTGCTCGGGATGATCGTGCAGTCGATGGCGATGGTCCCGTATCTGAAGGCCGCCCGGTTCCGCTTCCGGCCCCGGTTCGACTGGCGCGGCTCGGGGATGGGCAAGGCGCTCGGACTGGCCAAGTGGACGTTCCTGTTCGTGCTCGCGAACCAGGCCGGCTACCTGGTGGTGACCCAGCTCGCGACCGCGATCGACGTCAACGCCCGGGACGAGAACATCCAGTACGGCGTCGGCTTCACCGCGTACAGCAGCGCACTGCTGATCTGGCAGTTGCCGCAGGCGGTGATCACCGTGTCGGTGATGACCGCGATGTTGCCGCGGATGAGCCGGGCCGCCGCCGACGGCGACCTGGCCAGCGTGCGCGGCGACATCTCCTCCGGATTGCGCCTGTCGGCGGTGGCGATGATCCCGTGCGCGGCGATCTTCGTGGCGCTGGGCCGGGACATCGGCGGCTTCATCTTCGCCCCGACCGGCGAACAGAGCGCGCACTGGATCGGCTACATGCTGATGGCGCTGGGCCTGGGCCTGATCCCGTACTCGGCGCAGTACGTATTGCTGCGCGGGTTCTACGTGTACGAGGACACCCGCACGCCGTTCCTGAACACGGTCTGGATCGCGGGCGCCCAGGCCGCGTTCGCGGGCCTGGCGTTCATCGCGCTGCCCACCAAGTGGGCCGGTGTCGGCATCGCGGGCGGCTACAGCCTCGCCTACCTCGTGGGCGTGGTGCTGGCCGCGCAGCGGCTCAAGAAACGACTCGGCGACCTGGACGGCCGACGGGTGACCCGGACGTACACCCGGCTGCTGATCGCCGCCGGGATCGGCGGCGCCGCGGCGTTCTTCGTGGCCCGGATGTGCACCGGCCACTTCGGCTCGGCGATGGGTGGCTCGGCGATCGCCGTGGGCGCGGGCATCGTGACCATGTTCGTGGTCTTCTTCATCGCGGCGAACCGGATGCGGGTCGAGGAGATGAGCGCGATGACCGGGATGATCAAGGGTCGCCTCGGCCGCTGACCGCGAGCCCGTCCGGAGTGTCTACATCCGCCCGCCGAATCCCCCACCGGGAATTCGGCGGGCGGATCCGTGGGGGATGTACCACCATGGGCGAGTGAGGGTGTGCCGTGCGCCTGAACCGGGGTAAAGCTCCCGATACGCCGGTCTCGGTTTCCTTTCGGATCTTGTGACGAGGCAACCCGAGACGCGGTCCGGGAGTCTCATGTTGTGTGGAGGTCGTCCCTGGCCAACGGCCGGAGATGGCTCACCTCTACGATGAGTACGCCGACGAGGAGGATGAGGCCGAGGTGACGGACCGAACCGCAGGATCCGTCGACCTAGCGACGGACGAGGCAAACCCCGTACCGACAAAGGCTTCTGATACATCGTCGGACAATCCGGTCGGTTCGGACGGCAAGGTCTCCGGAAACACCACCACGGTTCTGCCCGTCGGTACCGAGCCCGAATCCGATTCGGTCGAGGAAGTCGCGGCCGAGGCCGGCGCGGTCACCGCATCAGCGAACGGCGGCGCCGGGAAGGGCGATTCGCCCGAGACCGCGGACGCACCCGCCGCGGAGCTCCCCGCCGCCGAAGCCACGCCCGCCTCCGCCACACCCGCACCGGACGCGCCCGTCGAGGACGAACCGGTCACCCACAAACGGGCGAAGCGCAAACCCGCGAGGGCCGAGACCACGGCCGCGGACCCCACGCCCGACGACACCGCGACCGCGAAGCCGAGCGAGACCGAGCCCGCCACCCCGCGCACCGGCGTGGACGCCGCGGCGGACGCGCCGGATCCCGCCCCGGAACCGGCGCCGCCCCGGGTCGCCGTCAGCCGGGGCACCCGACTGGCCGACCGCTACCGGCTCGAACACCGCCTCTCCCAGAACGGCCGCAGCGAGACCTGGCGCGCCGTCGACGAGAAGCTGCGGCGCGCGGTGGGCGTGCACATCGTGCCCGCCGGAGGAGAGCACGGCCGCGCCGTGATCGCCGCCGCCCGCGCCGCCGCGCTGATGGGCGACCCGCGCTTCGTCCAGGTGCTCGACTGCGCCCAACAGGACGGCCTGATCTACGTGGTGAAGGAGTGGCTGCCCGACGCGGACAACCTCACCAAGGTCTTCGAGAGCGCGCCGCTGCCGCCGCACGAGGTCTACGAACTCTCCCGCGCGGTCGCCCAGGCGATGTCCGTCGCCCACCGGGCCGGCCTCTCCCACCTGCGCCTGACGCCGGAGAACGTGCTGCGCATGCACACCGGCCAGTACAAGATCGTCGGCCTGGCCGTCGAGGCCGCCCTGTACGGCCACGACACCACCGACGCGGCCCGCGACGACACCCACGCGGTCGGCATGCTGATGTACGCGGCGCTGACCCGGCGTTGGGTCGACGGCACCGAATACGGGCTCCAGGCCGCGCCGTTCACCGGCGGCAAGCTGTGCGCACCCGGCCAGATCCGGGCCGGTGTGGACGACACGCTGGCCGCGCTGGCGATGCGCGCGCTCGGCCACGAGGTCAAGCACGACCCGGCGTTC
The DNA here is from genome assembly GCF_055558835.1 of Embleya sp. NPDC025285. Taxonomy (NCBI): domain Bacteria; kingdom Bacillati; phylum Actinomycetota; class Actinomycetes; order Kitasatosporales; family Streptomycetaceae; genus Embleya; species Embleya sp. NPDC025285. The sequence goes on along the minus strand of NZ_JBVHLU010000008.1, from coordinate 163,744 downwards.
GAGACTCCGGGCGAACTCTCCGCGGCGATCGCCGCGATCCCGGAGATCCATCCGCCCGAGCAGGGCGAGATCGTCGGCGGCCCGGAGCAGGACGAGTACCCCGTCTACACGCCGACGCCGACCCGGACCGTCTACACCTCGGCCGGCTACGGCGGCGGCTCGAACGGCTCGGTCCGACCTCCGATCGCGCCACCGCCGCCGCTGGGCGGCCGGTTCGGCGCGACGGTCAAGGGCGCGGTCGCGGTACTGGTGGTACTCGCGATCGTGTTGGTGACCTGGCAGGTGGCCAGCCATCTGGGCGACGGGGAGAAGAAGAAGGACCCGTTGAAGCCGCAGGGGGGCACCTCGTCGTCGGTCCCGCCGCCGAGCACCGCGGCCCCGACTCCGGTCACGTCGACGCCCAAGAACGCCCGGGAGATCTCCATCGGCGGCGGTTCGCCGACCCAGGCGGACGCCGCGAAGCTGACCATCGACGGGAACCCCGCGACCTACTGGCGCACGAACTACATGGTCGACGGCCCGGCGATCACCTACAACCGCAAGGGTTACGGCATCGTCTACGACCTGGGTGCGGTGCACGAGATCCAGAGCGTCGAGATCCAACTCGGCGCGGGCGGACCGCGCACCGACATGAAGCTGATGGCGGCGCCCGACGCGAAGTCGATGCCCACCTCCGAAAGCGCGTTCCGGGTCGAGGTCGGCCAGGCGTCGACCTCCGAGAACACCCTGAGGATCACCGCGGCCAAGCCCGTGAAGGCGCAGTACGTCCTGCTGGTGATGACCGCGATGCCCAAGGTCGAGGCGAGTGTCGGCGACTACCAGATCTACAACGCCGGCTACCAGAACGCCTGGCGCGAGGTCACCTTCACCACGCTCGGCTGACCCGTCGCGACGATCGAGGCGAACCCCTCGCCAACCGGTGGCCGGCCCGTGCCAGGATGATCCCGGCACAGGGGGAGGTAGGCAGTGGGCACCGAGCAGACCGGATCGGCATACGCGGACGTCACCGACGCCGATCTGCTCTCCCGGCACGGCGGCGGCGACCCCGACGCGTTCGGCGAACTCGTCCGCCGACACCGCGACCGGCTGTGGGCGGTGGCCCTGCGCACCTTGGGAGACCGCGAGGAAGCCGCTGACGCCCTCCAGGACGCCCTGGTTTCCGCGTACCGTGCCGCGGGTCGGTTCGAGGGCCGTTCGGCCGTCACGACGTGGCTGCACCGGATCGTGGTGAACGCCTGCCTGGACCGGGCCCGGCGCAAGGCCGCCCGGCCGGCCGTACCGCTGCCCGAGGATCTCGACCAGCGACTGCCCGCGCCCGTGCACGAGGATCCGGCGATTCGCGGCGAGACCCGAGCGGCGGTGCTCGCCGCGTTGGCCACGCTGCCGGCCGAACAGCGCGCCGCGCTGGTGCTGGTGGACATGGAGGGCTATCCCGTCGAGGAGGCGGCCCGGATCCTCCAGGTCGCGTCGGGCACCATCAAGAGCCGCTGCGCCCGGGGCCGGGCCAAGCTGCTGCCGCTGGTGCGGCACCTGCGCGAGGCCGGACCACCCGGGGCGGATCGGGCACACGGGAACCCCGGAGCCGGACAATCCGTCCCATCGACGGACGGCCGCCCGAGAGCCGGCGGTCCGACCCCCGACACGGGTGGCACGAGCATGGAGGGAGGTGGCGCACGATGAGCGAGCACATCGACGTCGAGGTGCTGTCCGACCTCGTCGAAGGACTGCTCACCCCGGAGCGCGCGGCCGCCCTGGACGCGCACCTCGCCGAGTGCGCCGAGTGCCGCGACACCCGGGACGCGCTCGCGGAGGTCCGCGAGTTGCTCGGCGGTCAACCCCCCGAACCGATGCCGGCCGACGTGATCACGCGGATCGACCAGGCGCTCGCTCTGGCCGCGCTCCCGCCGCCGCGACCCGCCGAGGCACCCTCGGTGGGGATCCCCACCGCGGAACTCTTCGCCCTGCCGACCCCGGTTGCTCCGGTCCCGCCGTCCGCCCCGGCCGACGCCCGGACCGGGGCCGGCGACGACAACGTCGTCCGGCTCGACTCCGCCCGCCGGCGGCGCCGGCGCGGTCCGCTGCTGCTCGCGGCGGCCGCCGTGGCCGCGGTGGCCCTCGGCGTCACGGTCGTGGTCGGCACCGGTGGTGAGGACCGCGACTCGTCCGGCCGCCCCGCCGCCGCCAGGGACAACTCCGCCGTGTCCGCGCCCCAGGGCGGGGCCGGGGCGAGCGCCAAGGCCGGCGACCAACCGGGCGCGAAGTCCGAGGAACAGGCGCCGAGCCTGGAGAAGCCGTCCATCGCCGCGCCCCGCGAGTACACCGCCGCCGGACTGCCGCAACAGATCTCGCAACTGCTCCGCCGCGGCACCGTCCCGCCGACCCGGGAACTGCCCGGGTGCGTCGCGACCGCGGTCGGCCCGAACGCGGCGCGAGCGCTGGCCGTCGACACCGGTACCTATGCCGGCGTCCCGGCCTGGGTGGTGGTCCTGGACGGCTCGAACGCCGGCCGGGTCAAGGTGGTCATCGTGGACTCGTCCTGCACCCGAGCGCACTCGGCGGCGCCTTCGAGCACGTTCGCGGGCTCGGTACTGCTGAGCACCGAGGTCGCCCGAGGGTGATCCCCGGCACGCCGCGCCCGCGGCGTTGGGACCCGGGAATGGTGCGCACCTAGGATCCGTTGTCGAACGAGACACCGCATCTCATCGGGGCGCGGGGCTCGCAGACCCGCACAGCCGACGCCGGTCACCGGCACGAGGCTCGACAAGGAACCAGGAAAGGCTCAGCGTGAGCGACGTCCGCAACGTGATCATCATCGGATCGGGTCCGACCGGGTACACGGCCGCCGTCTACGCAGCACGCGCGGACCTGAAGCCGCTGGTCTTCGAAGGCGCCGTCACTGCGGGCGGCGCGCTGATGAACACCACCGAGGTCGAGAACTTCCCCGGCTGGCCGGACGGCATCATGGGTCCGGACCTGATGGACAACATGCGCAAGCAGGCCGAGCGCTTCGGCGCCGAGCTGATCCCCGACGATGTCGTGGCCGTCGACCTGACCGGCGACGTCAAGACCGTCACGGACGGCGCGGGGACCGTGCACAAGGCGCACGCGGTGATCCTGGCGACGGGGTCCGCGTACCGCAAGCTCAACCTGCCCAACGAGGACGCGCTGTCCGGTCGGGGCGTCTCCTGGTGTGCCACCTGCGACGGCTTCTTCTTCCGGGACCAGGACATCGCCGTGGTCGGCGGTGGCGACTCGGCGATCGAGGAGGCCACGTTCCTCTCCCGCTTCGCCCGCTCGGTGACGGTGATCCACCGCCGGGACGAACTGCGGGCGAGCAAGGCGATGCAGCACCGCGCGTTCGCCGACGAGAAGATCTCCTTCGCGTGGAACAGCGAGGTCGCCGAGATCGTGGGCGACGGCAAGCTCACCGGCGTCAAGCTGCGCGACACGGTGACCGGTGAATTGCGCGACCTGGCGGTGACCGGTCTGTTCATCGCGGTCGGCCACGACCCGCGCACCGAATTGCTGAAGGACCAGATCGAGTTGGACGCCGAGGGCTACATCAGGGTCGACGCGCCGACCACGCACACCAACCTCACCGGTGTCTTCGCGGCGGGCGATGTCGTGGACCACACCTACCGACAGGCGATCACCGCGGCCGGCACCGGATGTGCCGCCGCCCTCGACGCCGAGCGCTACCTCGCCTCGCTCGCCGACGACGCCTGAGGCACACCCGTCCGGCGGTTTTCGTTCCGCCTTCCCGCAGTCGAGCACAAGCCACCCGAGCAGACCGCCACCCGAGCACACCGAGGAGCAACCATGGCCGGGGCCACCACCACCGTCACCGACAAGACCTTCGACACCGACGTCCTGATGAGCGACAAGGCCGTGCTCGTCGACTTCTGGGCCGAGTGGTGCGGCCCGTGCCGCCAGATCGCCCCCGCCCTGGAGCAGATCGCGGAGGAGAACGCCGACAAGCTCACCGTCGCGAAGCTGAACATCGACCAGAACCCGGAGATCACCACCCGCTACGGCGTGATGTCGATCCCGACCCTGCACGTGTTCAAGGGCGGCGAGATCGTCAAGACGATCGTCGGCGCGAAGCCGAAGTCGATGCTGCTCAAGGAGCTTGCCGAGTACGTCTGAGCCGACGCGTTCCACGCACCGGCCGCACGGCACACGAGGGGCGCTTCCCGGAACCGGGAAGCGCCCCTCGTGCGTGTCAGGGCGTACCGTCGACCGGCGGGTGGGCGGCGAACGCGAGCCGCACACCCCGCCCGCTCGAGCCGGAATCCGGGCCCCGAGAGCCCCGCTCCGGTACGGGAACGGCCGAATGCGCGCGTACGATCGAGTGTTGCGTCAAAACTCGGGAGGACTCCTTTCCATGACCATGCAGCGGCGGTACCGACGCGGTGACACCGGCCCCGCAGTGGCCGAGATCAGGTCCAAACTGGTGCTGCTCGGCCTCCTGCCCGCCGGTGCCCACGCCGTCCACGGCACCGGCGACACGGACGGCCACGGCGGCTACGCGGACGCGGTGTTCGACGATTCCGTGGACCTGGCCGTCCGGCATTTCCAGCAGCAGCGCGCGATGACCGTGGACGGCGTCGTCGGCCCGGAGACCTACCGTCACCTCGACGAGGCACGGTGGCGCCTGGGCGACCGCATGTTGTCCTACTCGATCGGTCACCCGACGGTCGGGGACGACGTGGCCACCCTGCAACAGCGACTGCTCGACATGGGCTTCGACTGCGGCCGGGTGGACGGCATCCTGGGCCCGGCCACCGAGCGCGCCCTGCGCGAATTCCAGCGCAACTACGGACTCGGCGCGGACGGTACGTGCGGACCGGCCACGTTCCGAGCCCTCGACCGGCTCGCGCGCACGGTCGTCGGCGGCCAACCGCACGCGATGCGCGAGTCGGAGCTGCTGCACCGCTCCGGCCCCTCGCTGGCCGGCAAGACCGTGGTCATCGACCCGGGCCACGGCGGCACGGATCAGGGCGTGACGGCGCACGGGCTGACCGAGGCCGAGATCGTCTGGGACCTCGCCCGGCGGCTGGAGGGCCGGCTGTCCGCCCTGGGCGTGCAGGCGTACCTCACCCGAGGCCTGGACTCCGACGGCATCGGCGAGGAGGATCGCGCGGCCTTCGCCAACGCCACGGACGCGGACCTGGTCATATCCCTGCACGCGGACCGCAACGAGAGTCCGCGCGCCGCGGGCGTCTCCTCGTACTACTACGGCAGCGGCAGCGACCGGTACGGGCGGCGCTCGCCGACCGGGGAGCACTTCGCGAGCCTGGTCCAGCGCGAACTCGTGGCGCGCACCGGCATGGTGGACGGCCGCACGCACGGGAAGGCGTGGACGCTGCTGCGGCGCACCAGGATGCCCGCCGTACGGATCGAGGTGGGCTACCTCACCAACGCGGAGGACGCGGCCCGACTGGCCTCGTCGGAATTCCGCGACCACGCCGCCGAGTCGGTGGTGGTGGCGCTCCAGCGGCTCTACCTGCCGCCGGAGGAGGACGTCCCCACGGGGATGTTGCGGCTGCCCGTCTTCACCTGAGCCGATCGGCCTTCGCCCGATCGCACGTCGGGTCCTCGGGTACGACCGGATCCACCGGCCGGCGTGAACCCCGCGGCAGCGCGTGGACCGGGATCACGGGCCCGTCCGGCGTCCACGGCGTCGGGACCGGCCCTCGCGGACGCGGCGACCCGGCGAGCAGCCCGCCGACGAATCCGCCGACGGCACCCACTCCGAGACCTGCGACGACCCAGCGCATCGATCTCATCGCCCCTCCACGGGTGGTGCCGCGTTTCACGTGAAACGCGGCGCGAACAGTGACACCGCGCACGGCGGGCCGGACGACACGTTTCACGTGAAACACAAGCAAGGAAGGGGCCCTCGGTCAACGACCGAGGGCCCCTTCCCGCGTTCCTTTGCCGACTACGGGACGAGCAACGAGGTTTCCGTGCCGGCTGCGGACGTCGAATCCGCCTCCCGGTCCGCGTCCTCCGGGTCCACGTCCACCGGGTCCACGTCCACCGGCGTCACCGCCACCGCGTCCACGTCCGCCGCGTCCGCCGAAGCCGCGCCGGCCCGAACGGGCCCGGTCTGACCGGGCAGTTCCGGCTCGGACAGCCGCTTGGCGAAGTGGTCGCCCTCGCCGGGTGCCATCGAGGCGAGGATGCGCTCCAGGTCCTCGATCGAGGCGAACTCGACGACGATCTTCCCCTTCTTCTGCCCGAGGACGACCTTCACCTCCGTCTCGAAGCGGTTCTTGAGCCGGTCCGCGAGATGGTTCAACGCGGGCGCGACGATCCGACCGGCACGCGGCTTGTGCGCCTTGGACTTGGCCGGACCCTCGTTGTTGATCGAGCGGGCGATCTCCTCGACCGTCCGCACGGTCATGCCCTCGGCGATGATCCGCTTGGCAAGCTTGGTCAGTTCGTCGGGTCGATCCTCCAGCGCCAACAACGCCCGCGCGTGACCGGCGAGCAACGTGCCGGCCGCGACCTTGGAGCGGACCTCCACCGGCAACTTCAACAGCCGCATCGTGTTGGTCAGATGCGGACGCGAGCGACCGATCCGGTCGGCCAGCTCCTCCTGCTTGCAGTCGAACTCCTCCAACAACTGCTGGTAGGCCAGCGCCTCTTCCAGCGGGTTGAGCTCGGAGCGGTGCAGGTTCTCCAGAAGCGCGTCGAGCAGCAGCTTGTCGTCGTCGGTCACCCGGACGATCGCCGGGATGTGGGTCAGCCCGGCCTTGCGGCAGGCCCGCCACCGCCGCTCGCCCATCACCAGCTCGTAGGTGCCCTCGGCGGTCGCCCGAACCACGACCGGCTGGAGGACGCCCACTTCCCGGATCGACTGGACCAGCTCGGCCATCGCGTCCTCGTGGAACACCTCACGCGGCTGGCGGGAGTTCGGCACGATCAGATCGAGCAACAACTCGGCGTACAGCGCGGCGGCGGGCGCGGGTTCGGTCTTCGGTGAATCCTGCACCGGGACCGACGTCGGCGACAGCGCCGACTCGTCCGTCGCTATCTCCGCCATCTTGCGCAGGGTCGCCGCAGCGGAGGACGAGGGCTGCAACGGTCGAGGGGGGATGAGCGATCCGAGCCCCTTGCCCAATCCCCTGCGTTGCCCGCTCATACTTCCTCCTTCGCCTTCGCCACGCCGCGCAGCGCCATCTCCCGAGCCGCTTCAAGATACGACAACGCCCCGGTGGAACCCGGGTCGTAGGTCATCACGGTCTGCCCGTAGCTGGGTGCCTCGGAGATGCGCACCGAACGCGGAATCGCGGTGGGCAACACCTCGTCCGGGAAGTGGTCGCGCACCTCCTGGGCCACCTGGGAGGCCAGCCGCGTCCGGGCGTCGTACATGGTGAGCAGGATCGTCGACACCGCCAGGTTCGGGTTCAGGTGCGCCCGGACCAGTTCCACGTTCCGCAACAACTGCCCGAGGCCCTCCAGCGCGTAGTACTCGCACTGGATCGGGATGACCACCTCGGCACCGGCCACGAGCGCGTTCACGGTCAACAGGCCGAGCGACGGCGGGCAGTCGATCAGGATGTAGTCCAACGGCTGCTCGTACGCCGCGATCGCGCGTTGCAGCCGGCTCTCCCGAGCGACCAGCGAGACGAGTTCGATCTCGGCGCCGGCGAGGTCGATCGTGGCCGGCGCACAGAACAGGCCCTCGACGTCGCGCACGGGCTGGACGACCTCGGCCAGGTCGCGGCCCTCGACCAGCACCTCGTAGATCGACGGCGTGCCCGCGTGATGGTCCACCCCGAGCGCGGTGGAGGCGTTGCCCTGCGGGTCGAGGTCTATCACCAGGACACGGGCACCGTGCATGGCCAGCGCCGCCGCGAGGTTCACGGTCGACGTGGTCTTGCCGACGCCACCCTTCTGGTTCGCGACCACCATGACCCGGGTGCGCTCCGGGCGGGGAAGCCCCTCCGAAGCACGGCCCATCGTCTCGACGGCCTGTCTGGCCGCTCGGGCGATGGGTGTGTCTTCGATACCGGGCGCCTCTGTTTCACGTGAAACGTCGATGGGGGCACCCACTCGGGGCGCCGGCATCGAGGCTGTCGGGTACTCGGACGGCAACGGTCCACTCTCCTCTCCTGCCGCGGCGACATGGGAACTCGGGCCGACGGAATGACCACGCACTGCGGCGGCACCCTCAGAGGGTGTCACGTTCCGGCGCGCCTCAGGTGAGTAGAAGCGTTTCCACGGAAGGCGTTTCACGTGAAACACGATCTCGGGTATCGCGGTGGGAGCACGCTCACGACACACCCCGAGCGGGCAGGAACGGCGTTTCAGCCGTCCGGCCCAACCCGGGGACGGACTACTTCCCGGGACGCCGCCTGGTCGTCTTCGCGGCCCGCCGCGCCTTCGTCGTCTTGGACTCCTTGGCCGACACGGTGCCGATCCGCACCCGCACGACGGTGGTCAGCGGATCGACGATCCCGGCCCCGGCGTGCTCGACCCGCCACGAGACCGCGCCGAGCTTGCGCAGGTCCGCCTCGGACTCCAACAGTTCCTCGGCCGCCGAGTCGCCCTTGAGTGCGAGCATCTCGCCGCCCGAACCGAGCAGCGGCAGCCCCCACCCGGCCAGCTTGGCCAACGGCGCGACGGCGCGCGCGGTGACCACGTCGGCGGCGGTACGGCCGCGCAGTTCCTCGGCGCGGCCGCGCAACACCTCGACGTTGTCCAGGCCGAGTTCCTCGACCACCTCGTCGAGGAACGTGGTGCGCCGCAACAACGGCTCGACGAGGGTGATCCGCAGGTCCGGTCGGACCAGCGCGAGCGGGATGCCCGGCAGGCCACCGCCCGAACCGACGTCGTGCACGATCGCGTTCTCCGCGATCAATTCGGCGACCACCCCGCAGTTGAGCAGGTGCCGCTCCCAGAGCCGGCCGACTTCGCGTGGGCCGACCATGCCCCGGCGTACACCGGGCCCGGCCAGCAGATCGGCATAGCGAATCGCGCGGTCCAGGTTGGCACCGAAGAGGCGGCCTGCCGCCTCCGGCGCCTCGGGCGCGCGCTCGTCCACCGGCGGATCGGGGGTCGTGTCGTCCTGACGTTTCACGTGGAACATCATCCCAGGAACGGCGCCGGCCCCACCTGTGATGCAGGTGGGGCCGGCGCGACGGTTTGCGGAAACGGATCCGTGGACCCGATCAGGCGGGCAGGACGACGACGCAGCGATTGGGCTCCTCGCCCTCCGACTCGCTGCGCAGTCCGGCCTCCGCGACGGTGTCGTGCACGACCTTGCGCTCGAACGGGGTCATCGGCTTGAGCTTGAGAGAGGTACCCGCAGCCTTGACCTCTGCCACCGCCTCGGTGGCGATCTCCGCCAGGTTCGCCCGCTTGGCGGCACGGAACCCGTCCACGTCGAGCATCAGCCGGCTGCGCTCGCCGGTCTCCCGGTGAACCGCCAGCCGGGTCAGCTCCTGGAGAGCCTCCAGGACCTCACCGTCGCGGCCGACCAGACGCTTGAGGTCTGCGCCGGAGGATTCGCTCTCGTCCCCGGCGATCACCGAGACCGACGCGCGCCCGCCCTCGACGTCCATGTCGATGTCGCCGTCGAGGTCGGCGATGTCGAGCAGGGCCTCCAGGTAGTCCGCGGCGATCTCGCCCTCCTGCTCCAGACGGCTGATCTCCTCCGCGGTGAGCGTGATCCGACGCGAGGCGGCGGGTGAGTCGACGGCGGGGGTCGTGCCTTCCGTCACAGGGGAACTCCTTTGTGGACGAGTGAGCGAGTCGTTGGGGTGGGCGGCGGCCGGCCCTTCGAGGGTGGTCACTTCTTCCTCGGATGCTTCCGGCTCTGGGTCTGCTTGCGCGGGCCGGCGTTACGCGCACCGGAGTGCGGGGTCCGCGCGGTCGAGCCCTTGACCGAGCCGTTCGACCGGGCGGTGCCGTTGCTCGCCGCGGTACCGGCTTCCGAGGTCTCCTCGGCGTCCTTGCCCGCCGCTTCCGCGTCCTCCCGAGCCCGGGCCTTGCGCTGCGACTTGGTGAGCCTGGTGGGCTGCTGGCGCCGGGCGGCCTGGGCCTTGAGCTCGGCCTGCTGGGCCTCGTACTCGGCGGCGTCCATCACCTTGCCGTCGGGAAGCAGCACCTTGCCCTGCTTGCGCGCCTTCTCCGCGAGCTTCTCCTGCCGCACCTTGAACGCCGGGCTGCCCGGGGTGGGGTTGCGGTTGATCACGAAGAGCTGCTGGCCCATCGTCCACACGTTGGTGGTCAGCCAGTAGACGAGCACACCGACCGGGAAGTTGATGCCGAAGACCGCGAACATGATCGGGAACGCGTACATCATCAGCTTCTGCTGCTTCGCGAACGGGTTGCCCACGAGCGAAGCGGGGTCGGTGTTCTTCGTCATCAGCTGGCGCTGAGTGAAGAACTGCGACCCGGACATCAGCACGATCATCACGATGGTGACGATGCGCACGGTGGTCAGGTCGGCCCCGAGGCCGGCGATCTTAGCCGCCGAGTCGGTGAACTTGGCGGCGATCGGCGCACCGAAGATGTGCGCCTGCTGCGCGCTGTTCACCAGGTCACGGTCGATCACACCGACCGTGCGGTTCTGCGAGATCCGCTGCAGTACGTGGAACAGGGCGAAGAAGAACGGCGACTGGACCAGGATCGGAAGGCAGCTCGAGAGCGGGTTGGTACCCGTCTCCTTGTAGAGCTTCATCATTTCCTGGGACTGACGCTCACGGTCGTCCTTGTACCGCTTCTGGACCTCCTTGATCCGCGGCTGCAGCGCCTGGAGTCCGCGGGTTGCCTTGATCTGCTTCACGAAGAGCGGGATCAGGCAGATCCGGATGACGACCACGAGGCAGACGATGGACAAGCCCCAGGACCAACCGCTGTCCTTGCCGAAGATCGGGCTGAACAACGAGTGGAATTGGACGATGATCCAGGATACGGCGGTATATAGGGGGTTAAGAATCCCCACGGTCAAGCTCCTCGGGCGGTGGTGTTCGCACCGGGCGCGGGCTCGGTACGGCCGGTGCTGGACGTCTGCTGCCGCTCGTGCGGCTCCGACTCCGAGCGCGACTTCCGTTCGGGGAGTCGCCACGGTCGGCGTGTGCGCGGCGGCACAGGATCGACACCGCCAGAGTTCCAGGGGTTGCAGCGCAGGATGCGCCACACGGTGAGGTAGGTGCCCTTGAACGCGCCATGGACGGACATCGCCTCATACCCATAATGCGAGCACGACGGGTAGAAGCGACACACCGGCCCCAGCATCGGGCTGATCGTCCACTGATAGACCCGAATGAACCCCATGAACAGGTACTTCACGCCGTCGCTCCCGGCTTGGCCGCGGGTCCGTCCGTGCGAACCGCGACAGGGCGCCCGGCCCGGCCCAGAAGCCGGTCGAACGCTGCGTCCAGATCCCGTGCCAGGGCGGAGTGCTCCGCCTGGGCAGCAGGTGGCAATGCCCGTACCACGACCAGGCTACCTGCCGGGAGCAGGGCCATCCGATCGCGTATGAGGTGGCGTAGCCGACGCTTGACGACGTTACGGACAACCGCGGGGCCGACAGCCTTGCTCACGACGAAACCCGCACGCGGTGGTGGAGCGTGCTCCACATCCGCGTGCGGGTCCTCTGCCACAGATTGGCGCAGGGTGTCCGGCTCGGACGGCCGTGCGGTCACCGGGGTGCGTTCGGACGTCACGAGCCCACTCGTCTCCTGGCGATGCAGGTGGACGACCAGGTTCGGACGGCCGGCTCGACGCCCGCGGCGAACCGCGATCGCGAAGTCCTCGCGCCGCCTCAGCCGGTTATCGGCAGGCAGCACGGAGAGATCCGCGAACTCAGGCGGAAAGCTCCGCGCGGCCCTTGCGGCGACGGGCAGCAAGGATGGCGCGACCGGCACGGGTGCGCATGCGCAGCCGGAACCCGTGGGTCTTCGCCCGGCGACGGTTGTTCGGCTGGAAGGTGCGCTTGCTCACTCGGGGGCTCCAGGATTTGAATCGTGGGCCGGCAGAAAAGACCGCCGGCCACCACCGTACGTCCGCATCGACATGATCTCGGACATGCGGCAGCGGTCGTCAGACAACTAGACCGGCCCACGGTACGTACCAATAGGCGACGGGGTCAAATGGGGGATCCGGGGCACGTCGCCCACCTGCGGAAACACAGTATCGAGCAGGCTGTACACAGGCTGTGGACAACGGGTTGAGCAGGTTACCGGGCGCCACTACCGTGAACAGGTGGGTCGGACCGGAGCGCTCGCTCCCGGGGTCCGGGACACTGGGAGCCCTCCCGAGACCTGCGTCGATGCAATGAAAGAGCGTGCACTGTGGCTGACATCACCAGCGACCTCGCCGCAGTCTGGGCACGGTTCCTGGAACGACTGGCCACCGACGACTCGGTCACGGCCAAGGACAAAGGATGGCTCCAGCGGACGCAGCCGCTGACCCTCTTCTCCGACACCGCGCTGCTGGCGGTGCCGAACGAGTTCGCCAAGGAAGTATTGGAGACCCGGCTCCGCCAGGTGGTCACGGACGCGTTGAGCCACGGTTTCGGCCGGCCGATCCGGTTCGCGGTCAGCGTCGAGCCGGGAGCCGGCGAACCCGAGCCGGTGCCCGAGCGGCACGACCGCTCGCCCCGGCACGACGACTACAACCCCGGCCCGTACGGACGCTCCTCCTATGGCGGCGACCGCTACGGCCGCGACGGTTACCCCCAGGAGCCTTACGGCCAGCAGGCGTATCGCCAGGACCGTGATCCGTACGCCGAGCCGCAGTACCAGCAGGACTACCCGCACGAGCGCTACGCGCCGGGACCGTACCGGGATCAGCGTGACCCGCGCGAGCAGCGCGATCCCCGGGACGGTCGGGACGGCCGTGAGCAGCGGGATCTTCGTGATCCCCGCGAGCCGCGTGAGCCCCGGGACACCCGCGATCCGCGCGACGCGCGCGACCCGCGGGATTCTCGTGATCAATACGGGTACGGAGGCAGCCCGAGCGCCCCCTCGGATCATCCGGGAATTCCGCCGTCCGACGGAACGCTCTTCGCGGATCGCGAGGACCTGTTCGGACCGCCCGGCTTTTCCACACCGTCCGTCCACAGCTTTGTGGATAATTCGACACATCAATCCGGCGACAGAGAGCAGCCGCCGGGCGCCTCGCAGCCGCCCCAGCAGTCCCAGCCGCCCCACCAGGCACCGCCCGTACCACCGGCCGACGTGCCCGGCGGGCGACCGCTGCGGCTGGCCCGGCCCGGAACCGGGCGCGAGCACGGCGTGGTCGAACACGAACCCGCCGCGCGGCTGAACCCCAAGTACCTGTTCGAGACGTTCGTCATCGGGTCCAGCAACCGGTTCGCACACGCGGCGGCGGTGGCGGTGGCCGAGGCGCCCGCGAAGGCGTACAACCCGCTGTTCATCTACGGCGAGTCGGGCCTGGGCAAGACCCACCTGCTGCACGCGATCGGGCACTACGCGAAGAGTCTGTATCCGGGCACCCGGGTGCGCTACGTGAGCTCCGAGGAGTTCACCAACGAATTCATCAACTCGATCCGCGACGGCAAGGCCGACGGCTTCCGCCGGCGTTACCGCGATGTCGATGTGCTGCTTGTGGACGACATCCAGTTCCTGGAGACCAAGGAACAGACGCAGGAGGAGTTCTTCCACACCTTCAACACGCTGCACAACGCGAACAAGCAGATCGTCATCTCCTCGGACCGGCCGCCCAAGCAGCTCGTCACGCTGGAGGACCGACTGCGCAACCGGTTCGAGTGGGGGTTGTTGACCGACGTGCAGCCGCCCGAGTTGGAGACCCGGATCGCGATCCTGCGCAAGAAGGCCATCCAGGAGGGGCTCAACGCGCCGCCGGACGTACTGGAGTACATCGCCAGCAAGATCTCCCGGAACATCCGCGAGTTGGAGGGCGCGCTGATCCGGGTGACCGCGTTCGCCAGCCTGAACCGCCAGCCGGTGGACCTGCAGCTCACCGAGATCGTGCTCAAGGACCTGATCCCGGACAGCGCGGGGCCGGAGATCACGGCGACCACGATCATGGCGCACACCGCCGCCTACTTCGGCCTGTCCGTCGAGGACCTGTGCGGCACCTCGCGCAGCCGGGTGCTGGTCACCGCGCGCCAGATCGCGATGTATCTGTGCCGTGAGCTGACCGACCTGTCGCTGCCCAAGATCGGGGCCCAGTTCGGCGGGCGCGACCACACGACCGTGATGCACGCGGACCGCAAGATCCGCTCGTTGATGGCCGAGCGGCGCTCGATCTACAACCAGGTGACCGAGTTGACGAACCGCATCAAGAGCTGATTCGGCGTCTCGAGACCGCTTCGTACCGGCCGGCGTTCCCCTTCGGGGCCGCCGGCCTTCGCATGTCCGATGTGACCTTCGTCTCATCGTCTCCACGGAGGCCGAGTTATCCACCGATCGGCGCCGACTTGGGCGTCCACACCATGGGGATGACGCGTTTGCCGTCGAGTTCCCCACAATGGCTCCGGGATCCTGGGGAAAACGCCGGCGAGCCGGCAGGTCAGGTTCCTGTGGTGATGTGGAGCGGATTCCTCCACAGACTGTGGATAACTTTTCCTTCGCGCGTCGTCCACCGCTGTGTTGTCTGGTTGTCCACGTCCCGTCCACCGAAATTCCGAGCTTGTCCCCAGGTTGTCCACGGATCTGTCCACAGTCGGGCCGGTTTCACCCCTTACGGTGAATCCCGTGCCGAGCGGCGTCCGCAGAGGGTGGGGACAAGTGGCCCTCAACCTGGGGATTGACTGGGGACAAGTACGGGTACGGCTGGGGACGGCCTGTGGAGCCAATTCGGGCATCCACAGACACAGGGGGTTTATCCACTGGTCCACCCACACCTCGAAGTGGACAAAAAACAGCCTCTGACCTGTGCATATACCGGTTATCCACGGTATCCACACCCCCTACTACTACGACCACACGGAGTTCAAGAGAGATCCACGGAAAACGGTCGGGTCGGCCCGAATCTGTGGACTGCGGGTTTGCCGGGGGCTGCGCGGGCTGTCGGCCCGGTGCGTCAGACTGTGTCCCGGTGGTAGGCCCCGACGGCCCGGCACCGATGCCGAACCAACGAACGGCAGACAGACGACAGACAGACGGCCGGTAACGGCAGGAGGCGGTGAACCGGTGAAGTTCCGGGTCGAGCGTGACGTTCTCGCTGATGCGGTGGCGTGGACCGCGCGGAGTCTCCCGGCGCGGCCGGCGGTTCCCGTCCTCGCCGGATTGCTCCTGGAAGCGGCGGACCAGCGACTGACGCTGTCCAGCTTCGACTACGAGGTCTCCGCCCGAGGCGGCGTCGAGGCCGAGATCGACGAACCGGGCCGGGTGCTGGTGTCCGGGCGACTGCTCGCCGACATCTCCAAGAGCCTGCCGAACCGCCCCGTCGAGGTGTCCACCGACGGCTCCAAGGTGACCGTGGTCTGCGGCAGCGCCCGATTCACCCTGCCCACCCTGCCTGTGGAGGACTACCCGGCGCTGCCGGAGATGCCCACCGCCGCCGGGACGGTCGAGGGGGACGTGTTCGCCGCCGCCGTGGCCCAGGTGGCCATCGCGGCCGGCCGCGACGACACGCTGCCGATGCTGACCGGCGTCCGGGTCGAGATCGAGGGCGACCTGGTCACCCTCGCCGCCACCGACCGATACCGGCTCGCGGTCCGCCAGTTCCACTGGAAGCCCGAGGCCGACGGCCTCTCCTCGGCGGTCGCCCTGGTGCCCGCCAAGACCCTCAACGACACCGCCAAGTCGCTGACCCAGGGCGACAGCGTGCAGATCGCGCTCTCCGGGGACAAGATCGGCGAGGGCATGATCGGCTTCGAGGGAGCCGGTCGACGCACCACCACGCGGTTGCTCGAAGGCGAATTCCCCAAGTACCGGGCGCTGTTCCCGGAGCAGTCGGAGACCGTCGCGACGGTGGAGACCGCCCCGTTCGTGGACGCCGTCAAGCGCGTGTCCCTGGTCGCCGAGCGCAACACCCCCGTGCGGTTGTCGTTTTCCGACGGTCGGCTGGTGCTCGAAGCCGGCTCCGGCGACGAGGCGCAGGCCTCCGAGGCGATCGACGCGACGCTGGAGGGCGAGGAGATCTCGATCGCCTTCAACCCGACGTTCCTGCTCGAAGGGCTCAGCGCGATCGGCTCCCCGGTCGCCCAGATCTCCTTCACCACGTCCACCAAGCCGGCCGTGATGACCGGCAAGCCGGACGTCGAGGCCGAGGCCACCGACGAGTACCGCTACCTGATCATGCCGGTGCGCCTGTCCGGCTGACGCCGGGCCGCGGCCGAACCGGGCACGATCCACACCCGGGTTCGGCCGCGACCACCGTGCATGACCCCGCAGCAGCACGGGCAACCGCTACCCGCGTACCGTCGACGCGGTGAAAAGCCCCCACAAGGGGTGTGGAAGCGGCCTCGGTGGTGCCCCACCCGGCATCGCAGCAGCGAACGAAGGATTTCAGGATGCAGCTCGGACTCGTCGGCCTCGGCAAGATGGGTGGCAACATGCGCGAGCGTCTGCGGCGCGCGGGCCACACGGTCGTGGGCTACGACCGCAACCCGGACGTCGCGGATGTGCACAGCCTCAAGGAACTTGTGGACGCGCTCCCCGAGCCGCGCGTGGTGTGGGTGATGGTGCCGGCGGGCGCGGCCACCCAGGCCACGGTCGACGAGCTCGGCGAACTGCTGTCCCCCGGTGACGTGGTCGTCGACGGCGGCAACTCCCGCTGGACGGACGACATCAAGCACGCCGAGGCGCTGGCCGCGAAGAACATCGGCTTCGTCGACTGCGGTGTCTCCGGCGGCGTTTGGGGTCGCGACAACGGCTACGCGCTGATGTGCGGCGGCGACGCCGCGAACATCGCGAAGGTCCAGCCGATCTTCGACGCGCTCAAGCCCGAGGGTCCGGCGGGCTTCGTGCACGCGGGCAAGGTCGGCGCCGGGCACTTCGCGAAGATGGTGCACAACGGCATCGAGTACGCGCTGATGCAGGCCTATGCCGAGGGCTGGGAACTGCTGGAGGCGGCCGACGTGGTCACCGACGTGCGGGAGGTGTTCCGCAGTTGGCAGGAGGGCACGGTCATCCGCTCGTGGCTGCTCGACCTGGCCGTGCGCGCGATGGACGACGACGAGCACCTGGAGGGCCTGCGCGGCTACGCGGAGGACTCCGGCGAGGGTCGCTGGACCGTGGAGGCGGCGATCGACCACGCGGTCCCGCTGCCCGCGATCACCGCGTCGCTGTTCGCCCGGTTCGCCTCCCGTCAGGACGACTCGCCGCAGATGAAGATGGTCGCGGCGCTGCGCAACCAGTTCGGTGGCCACGCGGTCACCGCCGCGTCGACGCACAAGGGGGCCGACGCCCCGGGTGCCGACACCACGCCGCCGAAGGAGGCCGACGCGGGCTGATCGCCGGCCCGCCCGCCCATGCATGTAGCGCACCTTTCACTCGTCGACTACCGGTCGTACGCCCGGGTCGAGGTTCCCCTCGAACCGGGCGTGACCGCGTTCGTGGGGCCCAACGGCCAGGGCAAGACGAACCTCGTCGAGGCGATCGGATACCTGGCCACCCTCGGCAGCCACCGGGTCGCCTCCGACGCGCCCCTGGTCCGGCTCGGCGCCGAGCGGGCGTACGTACGGGCCAGCATCGTCCGCGAGGACGGCCGCAGCGCGCTGGCCGAGTTGGAGATCAATCCCGGCAAGGCCAACCGCGCCCGGATCAACCGCTCGGCCGCGACCAGGCCTCGCGACCTGCTCGGCCTGCTGCGCACCGTGCTGTTCGCGCCGGAGGACCTGGCGCTGGTCAAGGGCGACCCGGGCGAACGCCGCAGGTTCCTGGACGAGTTGCTGACCGCGCGCACCCCGCGCCTGCTCGGCGTGCGCCAGGACTACGACCGGGTGCTCAAGCAGCGCAACACGCTGCTGCGCACCGCGGCCCTGGCCCGGCGGGCGGGCGGCGGTCGCAGCGGCGCGTTGAGTACGCTGGACGTGTGGGACGAGCACCTGGCCGCGACCGGCGCCGAACTCACCTGTGCCCGGCTCGATCTGGTCGCCGCGCTGCAACCGCTGGTGGACAAGGCCTACGACGCGTTGTCCACAGGCGGTGGACCGATCGTCCTGGACTACCGCAGTTCGATGTCGGAGGATCCGCTGCCCACCGACCGGGCCGGCGTGCACGCGGTGCTCACGGCGGCGATCGCGGCGGGCCGGGCGGCGGAGGTGGAGCGCGGCCAGACGCTGATCGGCCCGCACCGCGACGATCTCGTCCTGCGCCTGGGCCCGCTGCCCGCCAAGGGCTACGCCAGCCACGGCGAGTCCTGGTCGTACGCGCTGGCGCTGCGGCTGGGCTCCTACGAACTGCTGCGCGCGGACGGCGGCGAGCCGGTTCTGGTGCTCGACGACGTGTTCGCCGAGCTCGACGTCACGCGGCGGGCGCGGCTCGCGGAGATGGTCGCGCACGGCGAGCAGGTGTTGGTCACGGCCGCCGTGGCCGAGGACGTGCCGGCCGCGCTCTCGGGCGCGCGCTACGACGTCGCCGCGGGCGAGGTTCGGAGGGTCGGGGATGAGTGACGAGGCCCACATCCCGCCCGCCGGCGGCCCCGGGCGGGCCGAGCAGCCGCCCGCCGAGCCGACTCGCGGGATCGACCTGGCCCGCGCGGCGCTGACTCAGGCCCGGGCCCAGGCGCGGACCCGCCACGACGTTCGACAGGACCAGGCACAGGCCCGACGTGGCTTGAAACGCAGTGGTTCCGGTCCCGACGATCGCGACCCCCAGCCGCTGCGGCAGATCATGGGACGCCTGGTCACCGAGCGCGGCTGGCAGACCCCGGCGGCGGTGCACGGTGTCCTGCAGCGCTGGCCGGAAATCGTCGGACCGGCGCTGGCGGCAAACTGCCGCCCGGAGCGCTTCGAGGACGGCGAACTGGTGGTTCGCGCCGAATCCGACAACTACGCGACCCACGTGCGGTGGCTCGCGCCGAAACTGCTGGCCCGGCTCAACCAGGAACTCGGCGACGGCACCGTCACGTTCATCCGGGTCCTGGGACCGGCGCAGGAACGCCGCCGGGGACAGTGGCGCGCGCAGCCCTAGTCGGTTTTCGGCCATGGGTGATCGGGCTCGCGCCCGCCCGTGGGCGGGCCGCGGCGCCCATGACCGCCGCCGACCGGGGCGATGTGTCCGGTGTCATACCGGTCTGACACGCTGTTACCGTCCGAGTCGGTCGCGCCGCGTGGACAGGCATGAGAGCGATTCGGGACCCCGGGGCAAGTAGGGGGACATGCGACAGGGCACATCAGGGCGCCACACGCGGACACAGGCCCCTTGGGAACCCATCTTTGTGTCGCCCCGACCGGTAGACTGAACCAGCAATACCGCTCATGCGGATCCTGTTTCGACTTCCGCGGCTCCGTGCCCGGGGGCGTGTCGGGCCGGCCGGCCGGTCGTCCGACGCTCCCTGCCGATCCTGCTCCCGGGCAGGGAGCCGTGCTGTGCCAGAAAGGGCGCTTCGTGGCCGATTCCGGCAACCCCAAGGAGAATGACGTGGCCGGCTCGCCGGAAACCTCTGCCGCGAGCAACTCGGCGTCGTACGGCGCGAGTGACATCCAGGTCCTGGAGGGCTTGGACGCGGTCCGGAAGCGCCCGGGCATGTACATCGGTTCCACCGGTGAGCGCGGCCTGCACCACCTGGTCTACGAGGTGGTGGACAACTCGGTCGACGAGGCCCTCGCGGGGCACGCGACGCACATCGAGGCGACCATCCTCGCCGACGGCGGCGTGCGGGTGGTCGACAACGGGCGTGGCATCCCCGTCGACATGCACCCGGTCGAGAAGAAGCCCGCGGTCGAGGTCGTGCTGACCATCCTGCACGCGGGCGGCAAGTTCGGCGGCGGCGGCTACTCGGTCTCCGGCGGTCTGCACGGCGTCGGTGTCTCCGTGGTCAACGCGCTGTCCTCGCGCCTGGCGGTGGACATCCGCCGCGACGGCTACCGCTGGACGCAGGACTACAAGCTGGGCACGCCCACCGCGCCGCTGGAGCGGCACGAGGCGACCGACGAGACGGGCACCCAGGTCACCTTCTGGGCCGACGGGGACATCTTCGAGACGACCGTCTACTCGTTCGAGACGTTGTCCCGGCGCTTCCAGGAGATGGCCTTCCTCAACAAGGGCCTGACCATCTCGCTCACCGACGAGCGCCCGGACCACGTGGACGAGAAGGGCGAGCAGCTCTCGGTCACGTACCACTACGAGGGCGGCATCGCCGACTTCGTGCGCTATCTCAACTCGCGCAAGGGCGAGCTGGTGCACCCGTCGGTGATCGACATCGAGGCCGAGGACAAGGGTCGGACCATCTCGGTGGAAGTCGCGATGCAGTGGAACTCGCAGTACACCGAGGGTGTGCACAGCTTCGCCAACACGATCCACACGCACGGCGGCGGCACCCACGAAGAGGGCTTCCGGTCCGCGCTGACCGCGTTGATCAACCGTTACGCGCGGGAGAAGAAGCTGCTCAAGGAGAAGGACGAGAACCTCGCCGGCGAGGACATCCGCGAGGGTCTGACCGCGATCATCTCGGTCAAGCTCGGCGACCCGCAGTTCGAGGGCCAGACCAAGGACAAGCTGGGCAACACCGAGGCCAAGACCTTCGTACAGCGGGTCGTGCACGAGCACCTCACCGACTGGCTCGACCGCAACCCCGCCGAGGCCGCGGACATCATCCGCAAGTCGATCCAGGCCGCGACCGCGCGCATGGCGGCTCGCAAGGCACGCGACCTGACCCGGCGCAAGGGTCTGCTGGAGACCGCGTCGCTGCCGGGCAAGCTCAGCGACTGCCAGAGCAACGACCCGTCCAAGTGCGAGATCTTCATCGTCGAGGGCGACTCGGCCGGTGGTTCGGCCAAGTCCGGCCGCGACCCGATGTACCAGGCGATCCTGCCGATCCGCGGCAAGATCCTGAACGTCGAGAAGGCCAGGATCGACAAGATCCTGCAGAACACCGAGGTCCAAGCGCTCATCTCGGCCTTCGGCACCGGTGTGCACGAGGACTTCGACATCGAGAAGCTGCGCTATCACAAGATCATTTTGATGGCGGACGCCGACGTCGACGGTCAGCACATCAACACCCTGCTGCTGACCTTCCTGTTCCGCTTCATGCGCCCGCTGGTCGAGGCCGGCCATGTGTACCTGTCGCGCCCGCCGCTCTACAAGATCAAGTGGAGCCGGGACGACTTCGAGTACGCCTACTCGGACCGCGAGCGCGACGCGCTGCTCGAACTGGGCCGACAGGCCGGCAAGCGCGCCAAGGACGACTCGATCCAGCGCTTCAAGGGTCTCGGCGAGATGAACGCCGAGGAGCTGCGGGTGACCACGATGGACATCGACCACCGAGTCCTGGGCCAGGTCACGCTCGACGACGCGGCGCAGGCCGACGAACTGTTCTCGGTGCTCATGGGCGAGGACGTCGAGGCCCGCCGGTCGTTCATCCAGCGCAACGCCAAGGACGTCAGGTTCCTGGACATCTGACCAGCCGGGGGGATCCGCCGCGGCGCGGATGTCCACACCCGAGTCGGCCCCACGCCACACCTCGAAAGGACTTTGACCAGCAATGGCCGAAGAGAACACCCCGGCGCCCGAAGGCGACCCGGCGGACGCGGTGAACAGTACCGGCGGTCTGCGGATCGAGCCCGTCGGGCTCGAGACCGAGATGCAGCGCAGCTATCTCGACTACGCGATGAGCGTGATCGTCTCGCGCGCCCTGCCCGACGTGCGCGACGGCCTCAAGCCGGTGCACCGCCGCGTGCTCTACGCGATGTACGACGGCGGATACCGGCCCGAGAAGGGCTTCTACAAGTGCGCCCGCGTCGTCGGCGACGTGATGGGTACGTACCACCCGCACGGCGACACCTCCATCTACGACGCGCTGGTCCGGTTGGCCCAGCCGTGGTCGATGCGGATGCCACTGGTGGACAGCAACGGCAACTTCGGCTCGCCGGGCAACGACCCGGCCGCGGCCATGCGGTACACCGAGTGCAAGCTCAAGTGGTTGTCCATGGAGATGCTCCGGGACATCGACGAGGACACCGTCGATCTCCAGGACAACTACGACGGCCGCAACCAGGAGCCGACGGTCCTGCCGGCGCGCTTCCCGAACCTGCTCGTCAACGGCTCCGCGGGCATCGCGGTCGGCATGGCGACCAATATCCCGCCGCACAACCTGCGCGAGGTCGCGTCGGGCGCGCAGTGGTTCCTGCAGAACCCGGACGTATCGGCTGAGGAACTCCAGGACGCGCTGATCGAGCGGATCAAGGGCCCGGACTTCCCCAGCGGCGCGCTGGTGGTCGGCCGACGCGGGATCGAGGACGCGTACCGCACCGGCCGCGGCTCGATCACGATGCGCGCGGTGGTCGAGGTCGAGGAGATCCAGAACCGGCAGTGCCTGGTGGTCACCGAACTGCCGTACCAGGTCAACCCGGACAATCTCGCGCAGAAGATCGCCGACCTGGTCAAGGACGGCAAGATCGGCGGCATCGCCGACGTCCGCGACGAGACCTCCTCGCGCACCGGCCAGCGCCTGGTGATCGTGCTCAAGCGCGACGCGGTGGCCAAGGTCGTGCTGAACAACCTCTACAAGCACACCCAGTTGCAGGACACGTTCGGCGCGAACATGCTCGCGCTGGTGGACGGCGTCCCGCGCACGCTCTCGATCGACCTCTTCATCCGCAACTGGGTGGAGCACCAGATCGAGGTGATCGTCCGGCGGACCCGCTTCCGGCTGCGCAAGGCCGAGGAGCGCGCGCACATCCTGCGTGGTCTGCTCAAGGCCCTGGACGCGATCGAGGAGGTCATCGCGCTGATCCGGGCCTCGAACACGGTCGACGAGGCGCGCACGGGCCTGATCGGGCTCCTGGAGATCGACGAGATCCAGGCCAACGCGATCCTGGAGATGCAGCTTCGCCGGCTGGCCGCCCTGGAGCACCAGAAGATCACCGCCGAGCACGACGAGCTGATGGCGAAGATCACCGACTATCAGGCGATCCTGGCCTCGCCGGACCGGCAACGGCAGATCATCAGCGAGGAACTCGCCGCGATCGTCGACAAGTTCGGTGACGACCGGCGCAGCGCGCTGGTGCCCTTCGACGGTGACATGTCCATCGAGGACCTGATCGCCGAAGAGGACATCGTCATCACCATCACGCGCGGCGGCTACGTCAAGCGCACCCGGACCGACCTGTACCGCTCGCAGAAGCGCGGCGGCAAGGGGGTGCGCGGCGCGCAGCTCAAGCAGGACGACATCGTCGACCACTTCTTCGTGACCACCACGCACCACTGGATCCTGTTCTTCACCAACAAGGGCCGGGTCTACCGGGCCAAGGCGTACGAGCTGCCGGACACCGGTCGGGACGCGCGTGGTCAGCACGTGGCCAACCTGCTGGCGTTCCAGCCGGACGAGAAGATCGCCCAGGTGCTCGACCTGCGCGACTACGAGGTCGCGCCGTACCTGGTGCTCGCCACCAAGGCCGGTCTGGTGAAGAAGACCGCGCTCAAGGAGTACGACACCAACCGCGCGGCGGGCGTGATCGCGATCAACCTGCGCTCGGACGAGGCCGGTGACGACGACGAGGTGATCGGCGCCGAACTGGTCTCCGCGGACGACGATCTGCTGCTGGTGAGCAAGAAGGCGCAGTCGATCCGGTTCACCGCCACGGACGAGACGCTGCGGCCGATGGGTCGGGCGACATCCGGGGTGAAGGGGATGAGCTTCCGCGAAGGTGACGAACTGCTGTCGATGAACGTGGTGCGCGAGGGTACTTTCGTGTTCACGGCCACCGATGGCGGCTTCGCGAAGCGAACCAGTGTGGACGAGTATCGCGTCCAGGGACGTGGGGGCCTGGGCATCAAGGCCGCCAAGATCGTCGAGGACCGAGGTTCACTCGTCGGGGCTCTCGTCGTGGACGACACGGATGAAATCCTCGCCATCACCCTCGGCGGTGGAGTGATCCGTACCCGCGCCGCGGGTGTCCGGCACACCGGACGTGACACGATGGGTGTGCAGCTGATCAACCTGGGTAAGGGCGACGCCGTTGTCGGCATCGCACGTAACGCCGAACCTGAGCCCGAGGCCGAGATCGACCCTGAGGTCGACGGGGCCGAAGCCGGTGCGGCCGATGGCACGCACGAGCCGACCTCCACCGTCGAAGGGGAGGTCGCGCCCGGCGGGCAGGAAGGGTGACGCGTGAGCACAGACCGGAAGTCGGCCGGCGGGAGAGGCGAGCGCGCCGACCGGGGTCGGGCCGGCGGGCGCGCTGACAGCACGAGCCGTAGCGAGGCGGCACCGCCCCCCACGGGGCCGGTGCCGCCGAAGCCGGTCGCACCACCTCCCGTGAAGGGGACCGGGCCCGCCAAGGACGCGGCGGCACGTCCGCCGCGTCCCTCGGCGCCCACCCCGTTCACGTCCCCCTTCCCTCCCGCGTCTGCGGCGAGCGAGGGTACGGAGCGGCCGCCGGCCGCGGTCAACGGCACACCCGCCGCCGCCCGCCCGACGGCCGGCGGCACGATCACCACGCCGCGCCCGACCCGGGGCACCCCGGCCGGCGGGACTCCGTCGGCCGGTCACCCAGCGGGGCGGTCCATGGCGCAGCAAGGGCGGGTCGGGCCGGAGGCGCAGCCTCGACCGAGCGCGCGCTCCCGGCGGGCCCGACTGCGGGCGGCGCGGGTGGACCCGTGGTCGGTGATGAAGGTCGGTTTCCTGCTGTCCCTGGCACTGGGCGTGGTGCTGATGGTCGCGGTGAGCGTGCTGTGGCTGGTCCTGGACGGCCTCGGCGTGTTCACCTCGGTGGGCGACACGGTCAAGGAGGCGACCCAGTCGGAGAACAACGCCGGCTTCGACCTCCAGCACTTCCTGTCCCTGAAGAACACGCTCTTCTTCAGCGGCATCGTGGCCATCGTCGACGTCATCCTGGTGACCGCGCTGGCCACTCTCGGAGCCTTCCTCTACAACCTCACCGCGTCCTTCACCGGAGGCATCGAGGTCACGCTGGCCGAGGAGGACTAAGGATTTTGGTGGCGGGCAAGCGGTGCGGTACTCTCTTCGAGCACGCACGCGGGCCTATAGCTCAGACGGTTAGAGCGCTTCCCTGATAAGGAAGAGGCCACAGGTTCAAGTCCTGTTAGGCCCACTCTCATAAGTGCAGATCAAGGGCCCTTCCCCGTGTCTCGGGGAAGGGCCCTTGATCGTCTTGGGGGAGATTTAGGGGAAACCCGGATCAGGCCGCCGGCCCCAAGCGCGGAAGCAGCCCGACGAGCGTTTTCCGTTCGTTCGCGTCGAGAGCCAAGAGCGAGCCGTCCCAGCGAGCCTCGAGGACGTCGGATACCCGCTGCTCCATTTCCGGCACATCATCGTTCGGCGAGCCACGGCGGAGACGATCGACCTGGGCGACAGCCGCGGCTGCCGGCGCGATGCGTCCAAACCTTCTCTACGTGTTCAAGGCGACCCCGCACGCGGGGCCGCGCGGTACCAAGCCGCCGGGGCACCTCCCGCCTCCGCCTTCGGTCCAGGGGGAGCCGCGCCGGCGGCCAAGAACCGCGAAACCACGATGGGGACCAGGAGCACGGCTTGGTGGTGAAGCCGACTTCCGCGAGACAGGTTCGCAGCTGCGCTGCGAGTCGCCTGGGGGGCGACCCGCGGCCCTCGTCCACGCCGGGGGCGCGCTCGTTGTATAGGACTCGAGTTGTCCTCGGCTCGGCTCTGGCGCCGCGGCTTCGTTGGACCCCATTTGATGCCCGGGTTGCGTGACCCGCGCGCCGAAACCCCGGTGTGCCGCCCCGAGCCCCGGCACACCGGGGCCTGGGGCCGTGGGTCGTCTTCCGTAGGGGCCCAAGTCGGGCGGGACGTCGGCCTTCAGGCTGTGGAGTTCGCGGGAATCGCCCTTGAGGTCATCAGAGAGGGCGACGGGCTCTGACTAGCTCTGGGAACTTTCGATTGCTTCGAAGATGTCGGAGTCGGTCTCCTGCTGCCAATCCGGCAGATCCGACCAGTCCGCGACGTAGCCCGGCTTCGGGTCCTCGAAGTGCTTGAACATCTGAGCCGTCCAGCAGGTCGCTACGAAGCGTCCCTTCTGTTCACGCGTCAGCTTGGTCGCGTGGCCGGCACTGACTTCCAGGAACTGACGGACCTGGTCGAAGACGGCGCCCGCAGCTTCCCGCTCCCACTCCGGGGTGTCGTCCCAAGGAGTTACGTATCCCGGCTTCGGTTCGCCCGGAAAGTACTTGTGAACGCTTGAGATCCACGTCTCGCGGAACAGTCGTGCCCCATGGTGCTCCGACATGCCTACCCCTCTCGTCACGCCATGTTCAGTGCGATGATCTCGGCTTGCAGGTCCGCAATGCGACCGTCATGAGCCGGTTGACCGAACTCACCCAGCAGCCCTTGGAGCCTACGGGCGACGTATCCGGACGATGACTCACGGGCGAGCTGAAGAGCTTCCCGACCGTAGGTCACCACCTGGTCCGGGTCCCGTCGCTTCGCACCGATCGCTGCAAGATCCGTCAGTACGGCTGCGCGTCGCCGAAAGGATTGCCCAGGTGCGAGCGCGCCTTGAGCCAAGGCGCCGACCAGGACGTTCTCTGCTCGGTCAAGGTGCCCGAGTTGTACGTAGCGGGCACCGCGTTCCTCTGCGAGCCGGGAGCCATCGAACCGAAGCCAACCGCCGTTGTGGCTGGGGCCATCGAGTTCGACCACTTGTTCCGCGTTGTCGAGCGCACGTTCACAAGCTGTCATTTCGCCGAGACCGGCGTACGCCTCAGCCTGGACGCAGGCAACCCAATGCCGTGTCGAGAGCGAACTATCCCCGCGGCGTGCTACTTGCTCAGCGCCCGACAACGTTCGGGCCGCTTGCCTATAGCGGTGCTGGTACAGCTCGACGTAGGCATGTCGCACCAGCGCACACGCCCACAGGTCGAAGGACCCCGCTTCCCTGCTGGCGACCGCAGCCAGGGTGTAGGAGGCCGCGGCATCGGCGTAGCGGTCTCCATCGAAGGCGAGTTCACCGGCCAGTTGGAATAGATCACCCGCAGCCCCACACAGTCCCTGGAGTTCGGCGGTCGACCCACCGTCCATCGAACTGTTCAGCGTGGAGAGCTGATCCCGCACGATCGGGCGCACCGATCCCTTGGTTCGGGCGCGCAGGTACACCTGCCACAGATGATCGTTCATCTGTAACAAGTCAGTAGTGCGGCCCCGCTGGGCCACCTCTGTGAGTGCTTCCGCGTTCTGAACAGGCATGCCTAGTAGGGCACTTGTCACGGCTATCGCCCGCAGGAAGTCGCGTCGAATCATGTCGTCAATGCTCTCCAGGCCGGGGCGGTCGCCTGCCGGCGACCCGGTGTGTCTCTCGGAACCAGCCTGTAAGGGGATGACCAGAGCATCGAGGCCGGCGAGATCCACTTGCAGCAATTTGGCTGCTTTGGGCCGAAGTTGAGGTTGGGGTGTGGTTTCCCCCCGCTCCCAGCGCCCCACCGTTGTGCGGTCGACACCGAGTGCATATGCGAATGATTCCTGACTGTAGCCCAGGAGTTTGCGGCGATCTGAAAGGCCCACGCGGGCCTCCTTCCCCTGTCTCACCGTGAACTACCAGGTGGAACGGCCCGTGCATCGGATGTGCATCAAGAGTGCCGCTTCGATGCGGTGGAGAAGCCCAACTCCAGACGGTTCGCTGAAGCCATGACGGTTGTTCACAATGCGGGACCGATGGCGCTGCCCGTTGGACACGAGATGTCGCTCCGCGTCTACCGACTGACGCCCGACGGAAACCGAAGCGACGTACGTGCTCCTGAGACCTTCACGAGCTACGCCATGCCCTGGGGTGGCACGCCCGAGCCTCCATGTCGATGCCCTCTTGCGAGCTGCCCTCTGCCGCGCGGAATCCGAGCGGCGCCGGAGTGGGCCTGCGGGTGAGCAACCTCCTGGCTGCGTCGGCCCAATGACGCGGCTCCGTTGAACGGAGCCGCTCGACTCCTGCGGGATGTCGGGCGGATCCAGCGCCACACCAATTCAAGTCTGGCGAAGGGTGGAACGAGCATGACAAGCACGCTGTCACCGAAGGCTGCGACAGGGGTACTCGTCCCTGCCGCGGTTCGAGCAAGGCTTACAGCACGCATCCGAGCGGACCGTCCCGAGATCGACGCCGATCTCGCCGACCGGATTGTCACCGGGACCGCCGAGTTCCTATCGGTCAGCGCGGCCGACCCCAAGGTACGCATGGTTCCGGCGGCCCTCATCGACGTCGGTTGGCACGCGTGGGTGCTCCACACGGTCGACTACGCCGAGTACTGCGACCGGATCGGCCGGTTCGTTCATCACGTGCCGGACATCGGGCCGCGCACTATGGCGCAGGGTCGGGCCGAAGTCGTTCGCACGGCCGAGGTGATCACGGCGGCCGGCTTCGAGGTCGATGCCGAACTGTGGGCGGTCGCCGCGGCCGACTGCTCCCAGTGCCACGCGGGATGCCACGACAGCCCGTGATCACACGTAGGTGAGGAGCGCCCCCGATCGGCATCGTCACGAGCGGGGGCGCCCCTTCAACCCATCCGCCCTGAAGCGAGAGAGCATCGATCATGCCCCGTCGCCATGCCTGGACCGAACTACCCGAGTCGGTCCGGGAGAAGATCCAGCAGCACACCGGCCCCGTGCTTTCGATGCACGCCCCCGAGTTCGGCAAGTCGTCGGAGTTCTCGGCGACGCTCGAGACGCGGGACGGCCGGGTGTTCTGCAAGGGGGTTCGTGCGGACCGGCCGTACGCGTGGACCCACCGCAACGAAGCCGCCGTCGCGCCGTTCCTGCCCGTGTCGCTCGCCCCTGCGCTGCTGTGGAGTGTGGTGCAGGACGGGTGGCACATGCTCGGGTTCGAGTACGTGCCCGGACGGTATCCGTCGCTGTCGCCGACGTCCTGCGACCTGGACGTGATCGGCTACCTGGTCGTCACGATGGCCGAGACGTTGACGCCGTGTCCCTCCGCCGCACTGCACTCGATCGCCGACCGATGGGGCGCCGCCCCCGGGTGGGCTGCCGTCTATACGAAGTCACCCGATGACCTTGATCCCTGGGCACGCGCACACATAGGGGTGCTCGTGACGCTCGAACGTGGCGCCTCATTGGACGGCGACACCCTCGTTCACTCCGACCTGCACCCGGCGAACATGCTCACCAAGGATGATCGGGTGCGCGTGATCGATTGGGCATGGTCGGCGCGAGGTGCCGCGTGGATCGATGCCGCGTACGTGGTTGTCCGCCTCATGCACGAAGGCCATACGCCCGAAGCGGCCGAAGCGTGGGCGATGCACGTGCCGGCTTTCGCGAAGGCGCCCGACCGGGTGATCGACGCGTTCGCCGTGAAGTTGTCCGGGATGTGGGAGTTCATCACCCGATCCGCCCGGGCACGGCCGCACTCACGAGCACTTGCCGACACCGCCCGGGAATGGGCCCGATACCGGCTCGACTGACACCACGACCCGCGAACCGAAGCGCCCGGAGACCGTCGCCCAACGGTCCCGGGATGAGCCGATCCGTGATCCCTGAAGAGAAGCCGACAAGCCAGGACAGAGACTATTGCCCGCTTACGCGCATGGGTGCTCGGACGTCACGCCCCGATGTGGGCCGCCGGTACGCACCGCAGCGGCTGATCGAACCGCCCCCGCCCTGCCGGACCGGGCAGGCCCAGGCACGCGGGGCGGCGGCCCCGGCGTCGTGGAGTTCGGCGGGGGATCGAGGACACGCCTAGGCGCGTTCGAGGAGGGTGCGGAGTCGTAGTCCTACCGCGGCGACGACGTCCTGGGGATACCAGGGGCTGCCTCTGTCGCGGAAGCGGAACCAGGCGTCGTGCGGGCCGGGCACGTCCAGGACCTTGAGTCGTCTGTGGGTGTACACGACTTCGCCGAAGGGTTTCGCCGCCCAGCGTGTTCGGACCGCGTCGCAGGCGAGTTTCACCATTTCGTCGGTGACCTTCCACGCCTCGGGCGGGCCTTGCGGGCGCAGGAGCAGCACGACATCGGCGCCGTCGAGTCGGGGCGCGAGTTGCTCGGCCCAGGCTGCGGATTCGCCGGCTCGCGGCATGGCGCCGGCGTCGATGGTGACGTCGTCGCACCGCAACCCGAGGAGGCGGACGTACTCCACGAGCCACATCCGTATCCGGTCACTCGGGAAGGACGGCCGTGTGCCGAGCGAGACCAGCGCGACCAAGGGGCGGTCTCCGGGCGAGGACGAATCGGCTTCGCCCTGCCTGCCACCACGCCACGGCCATCGTCTCCTGAGCATGAGCGAGGATGTTACAGCCGATGGCCCGTGGCGCCCCGTGGGATGAGGCCGTCGTTCCCGGTCGGGTGGGGGTGTGGGTCGGGCCGCCCTCGGTGGGTCAGTTGCGCAGGGCGGCCGGCTTGGTGTTGCCGACCTTGGCTTCGGTGACGGTGAGTTCGCCCCAGTAGATCATTCGGTTTCGCGAGGTGAACTCCGGATCGCACGTGGTCAGGGTGATCAGCCGGCGGCCGGCCGGTCCGCCCAGGTCCGGGGGTCGTGCGGTGAGCACCGAGCCGTTGGAGGGCTTGGTGATGAACGGGCCCTTGACGATCGTGTACGTGAACCACTGGGTCTTGGTCTCCACGACCACCTTGTCGCCCGCCCTGAGCTTGTTCAGGTGGCGGAACGGCTCGCCGTGGCCGTTGCGGTGCCCGGCGAGGCCGAAGTTGCCCGCGCCGCCCGGGCCGACGTAGGGCGGGTAGGTGTAGTGGCCGACGCCCTTCGAGAGCGATGCCAGGCTGGAGCCCTCGATGATCGGCTGGAACCAGTTCGAGCCGAGCCTGGGGATCCACAGGACGGCCATCGTGTCGCCGCGGATGCTGCCGCGCGAACCGGGCACCTGCTGGCCGTCCTTGCCGCCGTCCGTGCTCACGTCGGTGGGGCCGGTGAGGATGTCGGTCGGCGGCTGCGCCTGGGGCGCCTCCTCCTGTGCCTCCGGCGCGCTGGGGGTGCCCGCCTTGGCCCAGTCCTTGCGGAGCTGCTCCACTTCACTGCGGGCCTCGGCGCGGGCCTCGAAGTTGGTCCAGTAGAGCTGGTGTACACACAGCAGCAGCCCGACCAGGCCGAGTGTCAGGAGCAGTTCCGCCCCGACGCGAATCGTTTTGCGCACAACGCCCATGGGTCGACAGCTTGGCATAGACAAGCAGTTAGGTCAGGACCCGGAGGCCGGAATGTGACGTGTTCTCACTTGGCCGGGAGCAGCGCGTCCGGCTTGCCCTGCGATCGGGGCCGCTCCTCCTCCAGGTGTCCCCAGACGATCAGGCGGTATGTGGACGCCCCGTCGGGAGTGCACGTGGTCAGCGTGATGTAGCGGCCGGCCTTCTTGTACGGGCCCTTGTCCGGGATCGGGTCGATCACCTCGATGTGCTGCGGCGAGGTCTCCGGCAGGTCGGCGTCGACGGTGTACGTGAAGTACGTCGTCGCGGTCTCCACGACGATCTTGTCGCCGGGCTTGAGCTTGTTGATGTAGCGGAACGGCTCGCCGTGCCCGTTGCGGTGCGCGGCCACCGCGAAGTTGCCCTGGGCGTCCCAGGGCATCGCGGTCTGCGGGTCCGTGTAGTGGCCCACCAGGCCGTTGTTGAGCACCTTGGCCCGATCGGTGCCCTCGGCCACCGCCTGCTTCTCCATCCCGATCCGCGGGATGTACATCAGCGCGAACCCCTTGTTCGGCGCGACGTATTGGCCGGGGTTGCGCGGGTCGACCACCTGACCGGGCGTGTTGTTCCAGCTCTGCTGTATGTCCTGCGCCTCCTCCCGGGCCTTCTCGGCCGCCACGATGTTCGTCCACCAGGTCAGGTAGACCACGTACAGCACCAGCAGTACGCCCACCGTCATGGCGAGTTCGCCGACGAGTCGGGCACCGGCGGTCAGCACGCGTGAGCCCACCGACGGCTTGGCCGCCCGGCGCCGCGCGGCCCGACCGGCCCCCTCGGCGACCGCCGGGCCGGCGGGCGGGCGGTCGGCGGCTCCTCGGCCGCCCTTCTTCCGCTGTGCCTTGCGCCGGGCCGCCCGGCCACCGGAGACGGTCGCGCCGCCGGCCGCGGCGCTCGGCACGGCCGCGGCGCTCGGTACGGGAGGCAGGACGGACGTGGCACCCAGGGACGGGTCGTACGCGGGGTCGAGTGCGGGAACCGGCGTCGGGCCCGCGATCGCCGTTCCCGCCTCCTCCCGAAACCACACG
Organism: Embleya sp. NPDC025285; assembly: GCF_055558835.1. NCBI lineage: Bacteria > Bacillati > Actinomycetota > Actinomycetes > Kitasatosporales > Streptomycetaceae > Embleya > Embleya sp. NPDC025285. Next base: position 131,502 of record NZ_JBVHLU010000008.1, on the reverse strand, counting down.
GCGGGGTCGGCCGCGGCGGCCGACGAATGCTCGACACCCGCCGGTCCGAGGGCCCGTGGCCCCGGCGCCGGGGGCCCCAACGCTCCCGGCCCCGGCGTCCCGGGCCCCACCGCCCTGTGCCTCGGCGCACCGGGCCCCGATACCCGGGGCCCCGATACCCCGGGCGGCGCCGGAGCCCCGTGGAACGCGTCCGCGGGCGGCCCCGTCGGCGGCCGGACCGGGCCACCCATCGGCGGCCGAAGCGGATTTCCGGTCGGCGGCCGCAGCGGGCTTCCGGTCGGCGGTGGAAGCGGGTTTCCCGCCGCCGCCTCGGCCTGTCGGGCCTGCGCGGCCCGCCGCCGGGCGGCGCGGCCACCCGGAATCGGCTCGGAAACGGCGGGAAGGGCCGTTGTGGGCGGTGCGGCGAAGCCGGGCTCCACCAGGTCGCCCGCATACGTTCCGGGCGCGTACGGCGCGATCTCGGCCGATCCGTACCCGCCGTCGGGTATCGGGGGCTCGGTCAGGCCGGGAGCGGCGTGCGCCCGACGACGGGAGCCAGTCCCGCCGAGCGGGTCGGCGCCGTCGGGTCCCCGCATGTCACCAGCCAGTTCGCCAGCATCCGGTGGCCGTACTCCGTCAGCACCGACTCCGGGTGGAACTGCACGCCTTCGACCGGTCGGTCGCGGTGCCGCAGGCCCATGATCACGCCGGTCTCGGTCCATGCGGTCACCTCCAGTTCGGCCGGAATCGTGTCCGGGTCCACCGCGAGCGAGTGATAGCGCGTCGCGGTGAACGGCGACGGCAGGCCGGCGAAGACGCCCGACCCCTCATGCAGCACGGGGCTGGTCTTGCCGTGCAGGAGCTCGGGTGCCCGGCCAACGGTAGCGCCGTGCGCCGCCGCGATGGACTGCATCCCCAGGCACACCCCGAAGACCGGCACCCGGCCGCCCTCGCGACGAACCATCTCCATGCAGATCCCGGCGCCCTCGGGCGTCCCGGGACCGGGCGAGAGCAGGACGCCGTCGAACTCCTCGGCCTCTTCCACGGTCACCGCGTCGTTGCGGCGCACCTCGCAGGTCGCGCCGAGTTGGTAGAGGTACTGCACGAGGTTGAAGACGAAGCTGTCGTAGTTGTCCACGACGAGAATGCGCGCGCTCATCCGGGCAGCCCTCCCGGCAGGGTCGTGGGGGAGGTCGCACCGGTCGCACCGGCCGGGCGCGGCGCGCCGGGACCGGTGGTGTTCGTGACGCTGTCCTGATCCACCGTCACATCGCTGAACGGCAGCAGGGGTTCCGCCCACGGGAAGACCCACGTGAACAGCGCGTACACGATCGCCAACACCAGGAGCAGGGAGATCAACAGCTTCACCCACGCGTTCCCCGGCAGAGTGCGCCAGATCCAGCCGTACATCAGGCCCAGGCCCTCTCTCGCTCGCCGCCCGCGCGGCTCGACTCGCTCATCCCTGCAACGCCGCCGGCTTGCCGGCCGCCAACGGAGTGCGCGACTCCAGGTGGCCCCAGACGATCAACCGGTGCGTGCTGCCGAACTCAGGTTCGCAGGTGGTCAGGGTGATGTACTTCCCGGCCGTCGTATAGGCCTTCTCCGGCACCGGGTCGAGCACGTGCACGTCCTCGGGGATGGTCTTCAGGACCGCCTTGTCACCGGAGAGGCTGACCGGCTTGTCGATCGAGTAGACGAACCACTCGGTGATGCCCTCGATCACGATCTTGTCGCCCACCTGCAGCTTGGGTACGTTCAGGAACGGGTCGCCGTAGGTCTTGCGGTGCCCGGCGATCGCGAAGTTGCCGTCCTCGCCCGCCTGCGCGCTGCCCTTGTACCAACCCAGGCCCTTCTGCAGCTCCTTCGGCGTGACCCCGGGCCGGATCGTCTTGTACCAGTCGCTCCCGAACCGCGGCACGTACATGGTGCCGAACGGCTCGCCGTCCTCGTACGGGGCCGGCGGGGGCGTCTGCGCGACCGGCACGTTCTTGGGCGCCGCCGCCACGGTCCGCTTGCGCGCCTCGTCGAGCTTGTGCATCTCGTCGGCGCGCGCCCGATCGGCCAGTACTCCGGTCCAGTAGAGCTGATAGACGACGAACAGCAGGATGACGACGCCCAGTGTGATGAAGACCTCCCCGAGGCCTCGCATCGCGGTCCGCAACACTGTCGTCAGACTCCCCTCGGTTCACCGCTGTCGATCACGTCCCGGAGACTTTCGCATACTCCAGGCCAAGCGGGCCCGTGTACCCCGGTGCGTCCAGGCGCTTCCTGTCCTCGACCTTCCAACCGAGTCCGAACGCCTCGACGTAGTCGGTGTAGTTGGACACGCTCTTGCTCTCGTCCAGGGCGCGCCGCAGGGCACCGGTGTCGCCCACCGCCGAGATCACGTACGGCGGCGAGTACACCCGACCGTGCAGGATCAACGTGTTGCCGACACACCGCACGGCGGACGTGGCCACGATGCGCTGGTCCATGATCTGGATCGCCCGCGCGCCGCCGCTCCACAGCGCGTTCACCACGCCCTGGATGTCCTGCTGGTGCACCACCAGGTCGTCCGCGGTGGGCTCGCGCACCCCGGGCACCCGCGACTTCGCGTCCGGCGGGGCGTCGGTCAGGGTCACGGTCAGACCCTCGCCGGACACCGGGGTGACTCCGGCCGGGTCCGCGACCGCGTCGATCCGGCCGCGTGCCTGGGGGTCGTTGGCCTGCTCCTGGACCAGGGAGTCGACGTCCCGCTGCAGCTTGGACAGGTCGTGCTGGGCACTCTCGTTGCGCCGGCCCTGGTCCCGGATCACGTCGGAGAGCCGAAGCATCTGCGCGTCGCTGCGCAGATTGGTGCCGTGTGAGGTGTCGGCGCTGATCCAGAACAGCAGACCGGCCAGGGCGAAAACCACAAGAGCGGACAACCGGGGTACAATCGCACGCCAGGACATCCCGGACGGCCGCATGGCGGAGATACGCACGTCGCCGTACCCTCCTTCCGGACCTGACAGCGACTACGCTAACCGACACATCACCGGATCGTGTCGCGTGTGCTGCGCACCCACTCGTCCGGCTACATCGACAGGAGAGACTCTCGTGCCGAAGTCCCGGATCCGTAAGAAGGACGACTTCACCCCGCCGCCGCCCAAGAAGACGACCATAAAGCTGGACTCGCGCCGCTGGGTGGCGCCGTTCATGCTGGCTCTCTTCGCGATCGGCCTGCTGTGGATCGTGGTCTTCTACGTGACCGACATGCGCTTCCCGGTCGAGTCCCTGAAGAACTGGAACATCGTCGTCGGCTTCGGCTTCATCGCCGCCGGCTTCGGCGTCTCCACGCAGTGGAAGTAGCGCGTCGGCGCAGTTCAGCGGGTTTTCCAAGGAGGACTCCACAGAGTTATCCACAGTGGGGATAACCGAGCAGATCCTGTGGATAACCCCTTACGGTCCAACGAGTGACCGGGATGCGAGTAACGGCTTGCATCCCGGATTCATCACCGTGGGTCATTAAGCAGATTCATCGGGTGACATCGATCAGGTGATCTGTGCGGTCCTGATCAGCACTATCGCCACGATGATCGCGGTCACCGCGAGCACGGTCCCCACCTGGATCAGCGTGCGATTGCGCTGCGGTGCGTAGACCATCCCGATCGCGGTGAGAGTGCCCGCGACCAGCCCGCCCATGTGCGCGCGCCAGTCGATCGCGCTCATGTTCAGAAACGTGATCATCAGGTTGAGCGCCAGCAGGATGAGCAGCGGGCGCAGGTCGTACCGGAGCCGGCGACCGAGCACGATCATCGCGCCGAACAGCCCGAACAGCGCCCCGGACGCGCCCAACGAGGCCTGATGGGGGTCCGCGATCAGGTACGACAGCGCGGTGCCGCCGAACGCGGAGACCAGGTACAGGGCGATGAACCGGATCCGGCCCAGCGCGGCCTCCAGCGGCGGTCCCAGCATCCACAGGCCGATCATGTTCAGCGCGATGTGCCAGATCTGCTGGTGCAGGAACGCGGCGGTGAGCAGCCGGTACCACTGACCCTCGGCGACGCCCTGCCACTCGCCGCCCATGAAGTAGCGGCCGAAGAGGATCATCCGGTCGACGAACTTGTCGCCGACCACCAGGACCAGCAGGAAGACCGCGAGGTTGAGCCCGATCAGGGTCTTGGTCACGATCGCGTTCGCGGGCGCGATCCGGCCGCCGGCCACGGTGCGTGCCTCGCGTACCTGCCGGGTGCCCTGCCGTACGCAGTCCGGGCACTGGAAACCGACCGACGCGCTGACCATGCAATCGCCGCAGACGGGGCGCTCGCAGCGCGTGCAGCGGATGTTCGACTCGCGGTCGGGATGCCGGTAGCACACGGGCGGTCCGGCCGGACCCGCCGCGCCCGGTTGTTGCTGGTCGGGGCTCATGCTCACCTTCAGGCACGCGACGCGGGCCGGGACCCGAAGGCCCCGGCCCGTGTGCTCGGGGTTCAGGACTTGACGGTCTCGACCTCGACGGTGTTGATCACGACGTCGGAGGCCGGACGGTCACGCATGTCGGTCTCGGTGCCGGCGATCGCGTCGACGACCTTGCGGCTCTCCGGGTCGGCGACCTCGCCGAAGATGGTGTGCTTGTGGTTCAGGTGCGGCGTGGCACCCACGGTGATGAAGAACTGGGAGCCGTTGGTGCCCGGTCCCGCGTTGGCCATCGCCAGCAGGTACGGCTTGGAGAACTGCAGATCCGGGTGGAACTCGTCGGCGAAGCGGTAGCCTGGGCCGCCGGTACCGGTGCCCAGCGGGTCACCGCCCTGGATCATGAAGCCGGAGATGACCCGGTGGAACACGGTGCCGTCGTACAGGCGCTCGGTGGTCTTCTGCCCCTTGCCCGGGTGGACCCACTCGCGCTGCCCCTGCGACAGCTCGACGAAGTTCGCGACCGTCTCCGGCGCGTGGTTCGGGTACAACCGGATGCGGATGTCCCCGTGGTTGGTCTTGATGGTGGCGAAAAGATCCTCGGCCACTGATGCGCCTTCCCTACGGTTGCACGGACGGTCTTCCTGAATCCTCGAAATCCTCGCATGCTGCGGGCGGCTCCTGCCACGAGGCCGCCGCCGGCACGGTTCCACCGTACGGATCCCGGGCGGATACGCGGCGCATGATCCCGGGATCGTCGGGAACAGATAGCGGATGAACCCGGCGAGTAGGAGGATGTCGTGACCCGCATGGATCCGGTACGTGAGGCGACCGGCAGGACCAGGGAGCGGCTCGCCCCACACGCCGCCAACGCGAAGGACGCGGCGGCCCACTACGCGGGCGCGGCTCGTGATCGAGCGGTGGAGACCACCCGCGAACGAGTGGTCCCCGCCTTGGTGCAGGCCAAGGAGAACGCCGCCCCGCGGGTGGAGCACGCGGTGGAGATGGCCCGCCACCGGGTCCGCCACGACGTGGTGCCGCGTGTGCACCTGGTGGTCGACCAGGCCAGGGAGGCGGCCGAGCCCGTCCGTGACGAGGCCCTCTCGCGGGCCGGTGCGGCGCTGTCGGTGATCAAGGGCGAGGTGACCGCGGCGGAGATCGAGAAGGTCACCCGAAAGAAGCGGCGCCGCGGCCGAGGCCGTCGGTTCCTGCTGATCACCGCGGTCGCGGGCGGCGGCTACGTGGTCTTCACGTGGTGGCGGCGGCGCAACGCGCAGCCCGAGTGGCTGACCGACGAACCGGATGTGGCGCCGCAGGGCTCGGCGACCACGCCGACGACCGTCGAGACGCTCGACAACGAGGTCAAGCCCGCCGAGGACGAGTTCCGCTCGACCGCGCCGAAGACCGACTGACCGCGACCCGCGTCGACTCACAACAGTCGACTCACGGCATACGACGAAGGGCCCGCCGCACCGGATGGTGCGGCGGGCCCTTCGTCGTGCGCACCTCGGGTGCGCGGTCTGTGGAGCCTAGGGGAGTCGAACCCCTGACATCTGCCTTGCAAAGGCAGCGCTCTACCAGCTGAGCTAAGGCCCCTCGGTGCCGAACCAGATTACCGGTAATCCGGGTCGGGGTGGACAACACCTCATCCGGGGAAAGGGACGTTTCACGTGAAACGCGCCCTTCCCCCGGATGGGTTCAAGCTTTTGCGGGGTCTCCCGCAAGATCTGTTCAGCGGGTGGCAGTGCCCGCCGGAACCGCGTCCGTCGCCTCGGTCCACAGATCCTGCTCGGCCCGATCCGCCTGGATCTGGCGGTAGACCAACAGGCCACCTACAGCAGCCAAAGCCACCAGGATCAGCTTCTTCATCAGCGTGGCCTCTCCGTCCTGCGAGTGACGTTCGTGCACCTGTCCGTACGCCGGAGCGCCGCGGCCGGGTTGGGCTCGACAATAACAGGTGCACGGAGGCACCGACCAATACCGAAAGCCCCGGTCAGGCGCCGGTCGGTGACCCGCCGGGCCGGCGGGACGGGAGAAGCAGAGGGCCCCGGAGGCGGTTGCCTCCGGGGCCCTCTGCCCTGCCGTGTGCGGATGTCCTCGGTCAGTTGGGCCAGTTGCCGTGGCCGCCGCGGAGGTCGCCGCCCATGATCGGGTTGCCGCCGCCACCACGGGAATCGCCCGTGGACGGTGGCGGAGTGGTGGCACCGCCGGTGCTGCCGCCGGGGCTGCCCGAGGAGGGCGGCGGCGACGAGGTGGCCGGCTGCGGGCCCTTGGAGACGGTGAGGTTGATCGTGTTGCCCTCGGTGACCTTGCCGCCCGGGTTCTGGCTCTGCTTGATCACCGTGCCCACCGGCTTGTCCGCGCTGTACTGCTCGGACTTGGTCACCTTGAGCTGCAGGTTCTCCAACTGTGCCTTGGCGTCGTCATAGGACGAGCCGACCACGTTCGGCATGTCGTGCTGCGGCTTGCCGCTGAAGACGTTGAGGGTGACCTTGTCGCCCTCGTTCAGCTCGGTGCCGGAGTCGGGGCTGGTCGAACACACGGTGTCGCGGGTGCAGTTGGTCAGCGTCTGACTGCGCTGCACCTCGGCGACCAGGTTCGCGGCCTTGAGCTTGGCCGTGGCCTCTTCGTCGGACAGCCCCTTGAGACCGGTGGGGACGGTGGTCTTCTTCGGACCGCCGAAGGCCCAGACCTGGATCGTGTCGCCCTTCTTGGCACTCGCCCCGGCCTCGGGGATCTGCTTGCAGATGTTCCCCTTCACGGAGCCGGCGACCTGCGGGCACTGGGTCGGATCGTCGTTCATCTTGAGCTTGAAGCCGGCGTTCTCGACCGCCCTGCTCGCCTCGTCCACGGTCTTGCCGACCAGGACCGGCGCGCTCGCGGACTTGTCCTCGTCGCCGCCCATCAGCGTCTTGCCGACGAAGAACGCGGCGACCAGGACGGCGATGCAGGCCAGGGCGAGCAGGATCCACGCACCGCCCCGGGACTTCCCGGGCTCGTCCCGGCGCCGATCGTTGTCGTCGAGCTCGTACTGTCCGGTGTTCGGCCCCTGACCGTGTGCCGGGATGACCTGGGTCGCCCCGCCCGCCGTCGGCGGCAGGTACTGCGTCGCCGGGTCGGCTCCCATCGGCGCGGCCATCACGCTCGGCGCGCCCACCGGCAGCCCGTGCAGGGCTCGCTCGATGTCGGCGCGCATCTCATCGGCGCTCTGGTACCGGTTGTCCGGGTTCTTGGCCAACGACTTGAGCACGATCGAGTCGATCGTCGGCGAGACCTCCGGATCGAAGGTGCTCGGCGGCAGCGGATCCTCGCGCACGTGCTGATAGGCCACCGCGACCGGCGAGTCGCCGATGAACGGCGGACGCTCGGTGAGCAGTTCGTAGAGCAGACAACCGGTGGAGTACAGGTCGGTGCGGGCGTCCACGGTCTCGCCGCGCGCCTGCTCCGGGGAGAGGTATTGGGCGGTGCCGATCACGGCCGCGGTCTGCGTCATCGTCATGCCGTTGTCGGCCATGGACCGCGCGATGCCGAAGTCCATCACCTTGACCGTGCCCTGCCGCGTCAGCATGACGTTGGCGGGCTTGATGTCGCGGTGGATGATCCCGTTGCGGTGGCTGTACTCCAACGCCTGGAGCACACCGGCGGTCATCTCCAGCGCGCGCTCCGGCAACAACCGGCGGCCGGAGTGCAACAGCTCGCGCAGCGTCGAGCCGTCCACGTACTCCATCACGATGTACGGGATCGAGATCCCGTCGATGTAGTCCTCACCGGTGTCGTAGACCGCGACGATCGCCGGGTGGTTCAGCGAGGCGGCGGATTGTGCCTCGCGTCGGAACCGGGCCTGGAACGTAGGGTCACGGGCGAGATCGGCGCGCAGTGTCTTGACGGCCACACTGCGTCCCAGACGAATGTCACGGCCCATGTACACCTCGGCCATGCCACCACGGCCGAGGACCGCGCCGATCTCGTACCGGTCGCCGAGGCGACGCGGCTCTTCCATAACTTCCAGCCCTTCCCTTACCGGTCCACGGCCTTCGGTCTTCGGCCGGCCGAGACCGGGTCGGTTGCCCGACCGGTCCGGCGCGTTCTCCGACACGGTACCGGTGCGACGCCCCGCGGGACCGTCACACCCGAGTCACGAGGGCACGTCGGTATCTGATTGCAGTAGTGGTCGGAGTGATCAGGTGTGCGATCGCGGGCCATGGCTCACTTCTTGACCACGGCTTCCATGATGGACTTGGCGATCGGGCCGGCGAGCTGGCCACCGGCGATGTCGTCCCGCTCGACGTTGTCGTCGGGCTCGACCACGACCGCGACGGCGATTTTCTTGCCGTCGGCGCCCTTGGCGTACGAGACGAACCACGCGTACGGCTTCTTGCCGTTGTTGAACCCCTGCTGCGCGGTACCGGTCTTGCCGCCGACCTCGACGCCCTGGATCGCGGCGGGCTTGCCGGTGCCGTCCTTGACGACGCCCTGCATCATGTCCCGCAACTGCGCCGAGACCTCGGTCGAGACGGCCTCGCTGAGCATCTGCGGCTGGGTCTTCTCCAGCACCGAGAGGTTCTGCGCCCGCAACTCGTCCACCACGTACGGCTTCATCACCTTGCCGTTGTTGGCGATCGCGGCGACGACCATGGCCATCTCCATGGGCGTGGACGCCACGCTCTCCTGGCCGATCGAGGACCGCATGAGCTGTCCGCCGTCGTTGCCGCCCGGGAACAGGCTGGGCTTGACCCGGCTGGGAATGTCGAGCGGGTTGTCGTTGGCGCCCTTGCCGAAGTTGTTGAAGCCGAACTTCTCGGCCTGCTCCTTCAACTTGGCCTCGCCCACGTCGGTGCCCAGTTGGGCGAAGACCGTGTTGCAGGACAGCTCGAGCGCTCGTTGCACGGTCGCACCGATGCACCCCGGGTGGTTCTTCTCACTCAACCCCTGCGTCGACGACGGGTAGAACAGCGTGTCGCCCTTGAGCGGGACCGTCGGTGCCTCGTTCGGCTTGGCCTTGCCCTCGGACAGCGCCGCCGCCGCGGTGATGAGCTTGAAGGTCGAACCGGGCGGATAGGTGTACCGGATCGCCCGGTTGTCCATCGGCATCTTCGGGTCGAACTTGGTGTCCGGCTTCTTGCGGTTCTTGTCCGTGTCCAAGGTGAGCTGGTCGTACGCCTCGGCCACCTCGTTGCGGTTGTTCTGGGCGAGGACGTTCGGGTCGTAGGACGGTGTGCTGACCATCGCGAGCACCTTGCCGGTTTCCGGGTCGAGCGCGACCGCGGCGCCGGTCTTGTCCTTGAGGCCGTTGTACGCGGCCTCCTGCGCCTTGGCGTTGATCGTCAGCGCGACGTTGCCGCCCCGGGTGCCCTTGTTCGTCACCGTGTCCAGCACCTTGCGGACGAACAGCCGGCTGTCCTTGCCGCTGAGGATGTCGTCGTCGATGCTCTCCAGCAGGTTCTTGCCGACGAACGGCGAGATGTAGCCGGTGACCGGCGCGTACATCGGGCCGAACTCGTACTTGCGCAGGAACTCGTACTGCTTGTCGTCGGTCTTGACCGAGCTGGTGATCGGCTTGCCCTCGACCAGGAAGTCGCCGCGCGGGTGCGAATACTTCTCGTAGATCGCCCGTTTGTTGTGGCTGTTGCTCGCATAGTCGTCGGCCTTGACGACCTGGACCCAGTTGGCCCGAAGCATCAGCGCCGCGACCAGGATCAGGCAGAAGACGGAGACCCGCCTCAAAGGCTTGTTCACGGTATGTCCCTCCCCTGGACGTGCGTTGCGGCCGTCACGGGTTCTGCCCGCCGGTGCCGCTCTGGCCCGGTGGGCCGTACGGAGTGCCGCCGCCGGGGTTCGGCGGGGGAACGAAGGGTCTGGGTGGCGTTCCGGATCCGCCCGCGGGCGGTGTCGCGCCGGGGCCGCCGGGGGCACTGGGCACCCCGCCCGCCACGGTCAGCGCCTCGGGCGAGGCGGAACCGCCGGCCGGCGTCGAACTCGGCGTCGACGGGGTGGGTGTGCCGGCCGCGGGGGTGCCACCGCGGTTGGAGGCGTGCGAGCCGCGCCGGGGCGCGACGCCCTCGCTCGGGTCGAACGCCCCGGCCGGTGGGGCGGGTCGGCGGGCGGTGTCGCTGATCCGGATCAGGATCGCGATCAGGGCCCAGTTGGTGATCACGGACGAGCCGCCCTGGGCCAGGAACGGCATCGTCATACCGGTCAGCGGGATCAGGCCGGTCACGCCGCCCGCGACCACGAAGACCTGGAGCGCGACCGAGACCGACAGACCGGCCGCGAGCAGCTTGCCGAACGGGTCGCGGGCGGCCAGCGACGTGCGCAGGCCGCGCTCGATCAGCAGCGCGTACACCATGAAGACGGCCATCATCCCGGCCAGGCCCAGCTCTTCGCCGACCGTGGTGAGGATGAAGTCGCTGCGCGCCGCGAAGCCGATCTCGGTCGGGTGGCCCTGGTTGAGGCCGGTACCGAGCAGACCGCCGGTGCCGTAGCCGAACAGCGCCTGGGCGAGCTGCTCGGACTGCACCGAGCCGTCGCCCTTGTAGACCGCCAACGGGTTCAGCCAGGCCGCCACGCGGTCGTGCACGTGCGGCTCGAAGGTTCCGACGATGGTCGCGCCGCCGACCGCCATGATCACGCCGAACAGCAGCCAACTCGTGCGCTCGGTGGCCACGTAGAGCATCACCACGAACAGGCCGAAGAACAGCAGCGAGGTGCCCAGGTCGCGTTCGAACACCAGGATCAGGATGCTCAGCAGCCAGACCACCACGATCGGGCCCATGTCCCGACCACGCGGGAAGTACAGCCCCATCACCTTGCGACTGGCCAGCGCGAGCGCGTCCCGCTTGGCCATCAGGTAGCCCGCGAAGAAGATCGTCAGCACGATCTTGGTGAACTCGCCGGGCTGGAAGTTGAACGGGCCGAGCCGGATCCAGATCTTGGCGCCGTACATGTCGCCGGGGAACGGGATCGGCGACACCAGCAGGACCAGCGAGAGCGCCATGAACGAGTAGGTGTAGCGCTGGAGCAGCCGGTGGTCCTTCATGATCACCACGACGCCCGCGAACAGCGCGATGCCGATCGCCGAGTACATCAACTGGGACGAGGCCGCCGCGGTGCCCTTGACGTTGTTGGGGAGGCCGATCCCCTTGACGATGTCCAGGTCGAGCCGACTGATGAACATCAGGCCCATGCCGTTGAGGAACGTGGCCAACGGCAGCAACAGCGGGTCGGCGTACGGCGCGAACTTGCGCACCAGCAGGTGGGCGAGGCCCGCGAAGACGCCGAGGCCGAGCCCGTACTTGACCAGGCTCCCCAACGGCAGTGACCCGTCCCCCGCCAGTCCCACGTTGGCATAAGCCAGCATCGGCACCAGAACCGCGAAGCCGAGCATCATCAACTCGGTGTTGCGGCGATTCGGTGCGGCTTGGGGGGTGATCGTCGTGTTGCTCACGGCGCTCCCCTCAGTTCGTTCCGGTGGTTCCGGGCGGTCGCGGATAGCACTGCTTGGCCAGGTCGGCCTCTTCGGCGGTGAGCCCCGATCCCGGTGCCTCCGGCGCCGTGGCCGGCGGTGCGGAACTCGGTGGCGCCGATCCGGCAGGCGCGCTCGGGCTGGTGGTCGACAGACCCCTGCCCTTGCTGCCCGGTTCGGTCGGTGGCGCCGACGAGCGGCCACTGCGCGACGCGGTGGTCGGGGTGTGCTTGCCCACCGGTGCGTTGGTCTGGAGCGCGGCCGGCGTGCCCAGGTTCTGCTGCGGGAACAGGTCCACGCTGCCGGCGGGCTGGGCGCCGGGGACACCCTCGACCTTCTTCGCGTCGTCCGCCGCGTAGGCCCTGCGACACACGTCGGCCTGCCGCTTGAGCCGGTCGATGGTGTGCCGGGCCTCGGTCAGACTGGCCGCGTCGAGCGTGCTGTTGACCGCGTCCCGGTTGGTCTGGCCGATCATCGTGAGCTTCACGTCGTCGTAGCTCTGATACGTGCTCGCGAGGTTGAGGCCCAGGATCTTCGAGTCGATCCCCCGGTAGATCGCGACGTGGTCTCCTTTGTCGGCCACGAAGTATTGCGTCTGGGTCCAGTAGTACGCGCCGCCGAGCGCGGCCACGAGCACCGCGACACCGCCCCAGATCGGCAGGGTCCTGCGCAGCGTGGACTTCGGCTTGGGCTTGCGCCGGCTGCCCGGCTCGGAGACCAGCGCCTCGGTCTCGTACTCGCCGGCGGTCAGCTCGCGGGCCCGGGAGGCGGGTGTGGTCGGCAGGGTCGTGGTGTCGTCCACGATGCTGGCCACCGCGCCGACCACGATCGGGCTGTCCGAGGGCTGGTCGGACGGATCCACGACGTCCGCGACGATGCACGTGATGTTGTCGGGGCCGCCGCCGCGCAGCGCGAGCTGGATCAGCTCCTGCACCGCGTCGTTGGGGTTGGCGTAGGTGAGGAGGGTGCCCTCCATCGTCTCCCGGCTGACCACCCCCGACAGGCCGTCGCTACAGATGAGGTAACGGTCGCCGGGGCGGGCCTCGCGCACCGACAGGTCCGGCTCGACGTGGCCGCGCCCGTCCAGGGCACGCATCAGCAGCGAGCGCTGCGGATGGTGGTCGGCTTCCTCCTCGGTGATCCGGCCCTCGTCGACCAGGCGTTGCACCCAGGTGTGGTCCTGGGTGATCTGTTCCAGGGCGCCGTCACGCAGGAGGTAGGCACGGGAGTCGCCGATGTGGGCGAGGCCGAGTCGGCTCCCCGTCCACAACAGCGCGGTCAGCGTGGTCCCCATGCCCTCGAGCTGGGGATCGTCGTCGACCATCACACGCAGTCGGTCGTTGGCGCGATCGACCGCCGAACGCAGCGCGTCCAGCAGGTCGGCTCCGGGCACGTCCTCGTCGAGTTCGACGATGGTGGACAGGACTTCGGAGCTGGCGACTTCGCCCGCTGCCTGCCCGCCCATGCCGTCGGCGACCGCGAGCAGCCGAGGGCCGGCATAGCCGGAGTCCTCGTTGCCTTCGCGGATCATGCCCTTGTGGGATCCGGCGGCGAAGCGGAGAGAGAGGCTCATTCAGGCTACCTGCGCAGCTCGATAACGGTCTTGCCGATGCGGATCGGCGCACCGAGCGGCACGGGGGTCGGACCGGTCAGGCGCGTACGGTCCAAGTAGGTACCGTTCGTCGACCCGAGGTCTTCGACCACCCAGCTGCCGTCGGGCGCAGGGTAGATGCGGGCGTGCCGACTCGACGCGTAGTCGTCGTCGAGCACGATGGTCGAGTCGTGCGCCCGGCCGATGGTGATCTGCTGATCCGTCAGATTGATCGTCGTGCCGGTCAGCGAGCCCTCGGTGATCACCAGCTTGCTGGGGTTGTTGCGCTGGCCGCGGCGGGGCCGGGCCTGCTGCCGCTGCGGAGGCGGGGCCGGCTGCGCCTGCGAGGGCGGAGCGGCACCTCCTCCACCGGCGGCGGGCGCGGCGGTTCTGCGCCGCGCGGGTCGTTGGGTCACGCGAGTGCCGAAGAGGTCGCTACGGATCACCTGTACGGCGACGATCACGAACAACCACAGCACAGCGAGGAAACCCAACCGCATAACGGTGAGGGTCAGCTCAGACATGCGCCCGTTGTCACCCCTCGGCTTGGCGGAACACGACAGTGGTGCTGCCGAGCACGATGCGGGATCCGTCGCGCAGACCGGCACGCTGACAGTGCTGACCGTCGACGACGATCCCGTTGGTCGAACCGAGGTCCGTGATCGACGCGGGAGCGCCGATGCGGATCTCGGCGTGGTGCCGCGAGACGCTCGGATCGTCCACGCGAACTTCCACATCGGTGCTGCGGCCCAACTTCACGACCGGGGCAGTGAGCTCGTGACGCACCCCGTTGACCTCCAGCCAGGTACGCAGCCGTGGTGCCGGCGGCGGACTCTGACCGTAGGCTGCCTGCTCCCCCGGCTGCGGCCGGGGAGGCGTCGGCGTTCCCGGGGTCCCGGGCGGGCCGAAGGGCGGTGGTGCGGGCACCCCGGGCGGGGGTGGCCCGCCGGGTCGACCGTATCCATAACCCTGTGGTGGCTGCTCCGGTTGCGGCCCCCCGCCCGGGAAGGGCGGTTGGTGTGGGGGCTGCTGTTGTTCATGGTGCGACTGACTGCCCGCGAGTGCCTGACTGCGCACACGGTACAGACCCGTGTCCAGGTCGTCGGCATGCTCGAAGTGGACCTCGACCGGACCGATGAAGGAGTAGCGCTGTTGTTGCGCGTAATCCCGCACCACGGTCGCCAGCTCGCCGCCGAGTTGCTGCACGTACGGACTCAGGCGCTCATAGTCGTGTTGGCCGAGCTCGACGACGAAGTCGTTCGGGACCATGGTTCGGTCGCGGTTCCAGATCGTCGCGTTGTTGTCGCACTCGCGCTTGAGCGCGCTGGCGATCTCGACGGGCTGGACATCCGACTTGAACGCCTTGGCGAAGGCGCCGTTGACCAGGCCCTCAAGCCGTTGCTCGAACTTCTTCAGGGGACCCACGGGCACCTCCTTCCGTACGCGATCGGCCGGTCCGGTCCTACAGTCTGCTCACTGATCGTATCCACGCGTGGGAAACGGGCGCGGTTCCCTACCGTGGCCACTGTAAGGAGTGTTGGCTTTCACAGGGATTCCTACACCCTGTTGCCCCCTCCGTGGCTCGCTTGCAGTAGTTGTGCCGCGACCGTGTGCGTGGCCGGGGTCGAACCCCGTTCACCGTACGGTGCAGGGCAAGCATGCCGGAGAGGCGGGGGTCGTGGGGATCCCGGTCCACAAAGATGAACCGTTGGTTGCTCTGGGTGTCCATACGGATGCTCATGGTGTGAGCGGTGCGGCCTGCGGGTATGGATTCGTATCGGACCTCGCGCCCGTGCTAATCTTTGATTGCTCGCGCGGGTGGCGGAATAGGCAGACGCGCTGGATTCAGGTTCCAGTGCCCGAAAGGGCGTGGGGGTTCAACTCCCCCCTCGCGCACCGAGCAAAGGCCCCAGGTCATCGACCTGGGGCCTTTCTGTATGCCCTGCCGGGTAGGTCCGGTGGTGTCGTGGCGGGTCTTGGCGGTGGGCCGTGCGCCGGCTCCGGGGAGGATCGGTAGATGTCGGGTACTGCGGTGGGGCGGGAATTCGTCGTCCCGGGTTTTCGGGACAGGTCCGATGTGGCGTCGAAGGCGCTGGGCAAGGGGCTGCGCGAGCGGGTGTCGCGCGGCGCGCACGCCGACTTCGAGCCCGCGGTGGATCGGCCCGGTGTCGTGGAGAGCGTCGAGCGGGCCAACGCCGGGCGGCTCGAGCACCTGGTGCCGTTGCGGATCGGACGGATGGCGGCCTCGCCGTTCGCGTTCCTGCGCGGGTCGGCCGGGTTGATGGCGGCCGACCTGGCCGCGCAGCCGGTCACCGGGTTGACCGGGCAGATCTGCGGTGACGCGCACGCCGGGAACTTCGGGGTGTTCGGCACCGCCGAGGGACGCCTGGTGATGGACCTCAACGACTTCGACGAGACCGTGCAGGGTCCGTGGGAGTGGGACCTCAAGCGGCTGACCGCCTCGCTGGTGGTGGCCGGTCGGGTGGGCGGCCTGGACGCGGACGCGTGCCGTGCGGCCGCCTACGACGCGGCCGCCTCGTATCGCAGGACGATGGCGGTGCTGGCCAGGATGCCGGTGTTGCAGGCGTGGCACGCGATCGCCGACGAGTCGCTGGTGGCGCACGCGGACGCGGGCGAGTTGTCCGGGCTGCTGGCCCAGGTGACCGCGAAGGCCCGGCGCAACACCAGCGCCCGGTTCGCGGCCAAGTCGACCCGGCAACGCTCGGACGGCACCTGGCACTTCGTTCCGGAGCCGCCGGTGTTGACCGCGGTGGACGACGACCTCGCCCGCGCGGTGGCCGCCGGCCTGGAGGGCTACGTGGACACCCTCTCCACCGAACGGCGGCCGTTGCTGGCCCGGTTCGCGATCGAGGACGTGGCGTTTCGGGTGGTGGGCACCGGCAGCGTGGGTACCCGGGCGTACGTGGTGCTGTTGCTGGGCAACGGCGACGAACCGCTGGTGCTCCAGGTGAAGGAGGCGCGGCCCTCCGCGCTCGCGCCGTATCTGCCGCCCGCCCACGTCGAGCACGAGGGGCGCCGGGTCGTGGTCGGCCAGAAGTGGATGCAGGCCCATACCGACGGGCTGCTGGGGTGGACCTCGATCGACGGGCGCGCGTACATGGTGCGGCGGTTCCGCAACATGAAGGGGAGCATCGACCCGAGCGCGCTGGCCGCGCACGAGATAGACGACTACGGGCGGATGACCGGCGCGCTGCTGGCCCGCGCGCACAGCCACTCCGTGGACCCCAAGGTGCTGGCCGGCTACTGCGGCAAGAGCGACAAGCTGGAGGAGGCGTTCGCCAAGTTCGCGGTGCGTTACGCGGATCGCACCGAGGCCGACCACGAGCAACTGCTCGCGGCCGTGCGCTCGGGTCGGCTGCCGGCCGAGACCGGGGTCTGACCCGGGGTCAGCGGCGGGCGGCGAACAAGGGCTCCAGCAGCGCCCGGGGCGGGACGCCGGCGGGCAGGTCCGAGACCTGCCCGTCGCCGACCTCGATCACCCGCCACGCGCCGTCCCGGCGCCGGGCCAGGTCCGTGGTGCAAAACGGCGAGCCCAGTTCTTCGACGGCCGTGCGGACCGCGGTCAGGTTAGGCGGCTCGGTGTGCCCGGCGGGTGTGTCGGGGTGCGCCGTGCTCAGCACGGGGACACCGTCGACCCACCACACCCGGGTCTCGGCGCCGGTGAACTCCTCGAACGCGCGATAGAGCACGCCACCCTGCAATTCGGCGCCCTGCCGTTCGAGGAAGGTGCGCACCACCGAGCGGGTGTGCGCGACGTCGGCGACATCGGGCACGAAGCACGCCTCGTGCCATTCGTGCTTGCGCGACTTCACCCAGTCCTTGACGATCGCGGGGCCCGCGCCGAGCAGCGCGGGGTCCTCCACCGTGCGCGGCGTCAGGTCGCGGAAGCGGGGATACCAACCCGGGAGTTCGTGGGCCGCCCGATAGTGCTCGGGCGAGGTGGCCAGGCTCGCCCCACGCGAGCGCAGCGCCGCGTCCAGCGCGGCGTAGTGCGGCCCGGGGATCATCCAACCCCGATAGCGCAGCGGTCCCCGGTCGTGGGGGACGCGTCGCACCGCCTCGTGCGCGTCGCCGCGCACGAGGGCCTCGTGGTCCACGCGCGCCACCGGGATCCCCAGCGCGAGCGCTGCCTCGGCCTCGGGGGCGAAGTGGGGGTCGGTGCGGCGGGGGTTCAGGGGGTCCGTGGGGACGAGCAGGACCTCGGGTGCGCCCTCCCCCGGGGGTGGTGTCATGGGGAGGACGGTATTGCGTGGGCATGCCGGATGAAGGGTGGACCCTTCATCCGGCCGTGCGCCCTATGACTGCTTCATCGACGCGATGGACGCTCGCGTGAACTCGATGAGGTGCTTGCGCCGGTTCGCCCGGGCCTCCTCGGACTCCGAGTCGGCCCCGAGCAGTACCCGCGACATCTGCGGCATCGTCTGTTGCCAGGCGGCGACGCCGATGAGCGAGAAGAGCAACTGGGCGACGTCGGGCGAGGGCTTCACGCCGAGATGGTCGGCGAACTCCTGAAGTTTGGCGGCGTAGCTCGTGACTCGCCGCTCCTCGTCCGGAACCGGGTCGTGACCGTAGTACAACGCCTCCCACACCAGCAGCCGGAGCAGCTCCGGGCGGGCGCAGTAGAAGTCGTAGACCTGGGCGATGTACTCGGCCGGGTCGTCGTTGGGCATCGTGACGACCGTGTTGAGCTCTTGGAGCGACTCCGTCAGCACGTGCTGGAAGAGCTGCTCCTTGTTGCCGAAGTACGCGTAGATGCGCTCCTTGTTCACCCCGGCGCGCAGGGCGATGCGGTCGACGCGGGCGCCGGCGATGCCGTGCTCGGCGAACTCCGCGCGGGCGGCGTCGAGAAGTTTGGCTCGGGTGCGTGCGGTGTCGGGCGGCATGGCTGGATCTTATCCCCTCTAGCCAACTGCTTTGTTGGATCGACTGGCCAGGGACGGCCTGACCATGCTGCCCTACCACATAGGCTGCTGGGGGGTGTTGCGAGTGATTTGATCTTCAAAGTCCGGCAGACGCGCCCGCCGGCCGGTGTCGCGCGGGAACAGAACAGCACACAAGGGACGTGATGGACGAGGTCAGCGCGCCGACCCCCTGGTCGGACCCCGAAATCGCCGAGTTGGAACGACAGGTCGCCGCGGCGGAGACCGCGCTGCTCGACGACGAAGTCGATGTGACGACCCTTCAGGTCGAGCTGGACAACCTGGCGATCGTGCACCACCGCCGGCTCGGGCCGCTGTACGAGCGGCTCGACGAGTTGGACGCGTTGATCGCGGAGGCGATCGCGGCGCACACCGGCGATCCGGCGGACATCCGGCGTGCGGTCGAATTGCGTGGTGTGGTGACGGACATGCCGGACTTGGACTCGCTTTTGGGTGCCCTGGACGGCGCGGGCGGCGGCGAGCCGGGCGAGGCGGCCGACGAGCCGCTGCCGGTGCCGGAGGTGCACCGGGTCAGCCCCGGAGCCGAGGCCCGCAAGCTCTTTCGCGAGCTGGCCCGCCGGGCGCACCCGGACCTGGTCCAGGATCCCGAGGAGAAGCAGCGCCGAGGCACCTTCATCGCCCGGGTGAACGCCGCCTACGCGCGCGGCGACGTGACCGAGCTGCTGGCCCTCGGCACGGAATGGGCCACTTCCCCGGAGGGTGCGATCGGCCCGGACGCGGAGAGTCGGGGGCAGTGGCTGCGCAGCCGGCTGGCCTGGCTCACCCACCGGCGGTCCGAACTGGCCGGCCTGCGCGATCAGCTGATGGAGGGCGCGATGGGGCAATTGCTCCAGCTCGCCCCGCACGACCCGGACGGACTGCTCGAGCACCTGGCCGATCAGCTCCTGCACGACATCGCGGAGAAGGAGAAGGTGCTCGGCACGCTCGTCGAGTCCTGATCGGGGCTCGGCTCGCCGCATCGCCCGGGCCGGCTGCCCGTCCGGGCCTGGACCCCTCCCGGGCCGGCCGGATGGGCGTCGGTCGGCCCGGGGAGGTTGCCGCCCACCCTGCTCGCCGCGGCGGTACACAGCCGTCATTTCGGCCGCGTGTCGCGGATGACGGCCGGACGGTTCGCTCTTTCGAGGCACCTGTGCGCGGCGCCGATGACCGACAATGTGCGATGAGCGCGGCCGGACGGGTTCCGGGCGCCCGACCCACCGGAGATCCGATGCACCTGTCGCCCCCGCCGGCCGTCCCCGCCGCCGCGGTCCCTGACGACGCCTTCGTCCTGGACGTACGGGAGGTGCACGAATGGGACGCCGGTCATGTGGCCGGTGCCCGGCACATCCCGATGAGCACGCTCCTGGAGCGGATCGACGAGGTTCCGCACGACACGCGTGTGTACGTGATGTGCCGGGTCGGCGGGCGCTCCGCCCAGGTCGCGCACTATCTGGGGCAGCAGGGTTGGGAAGCGATCAACGTCGACGGGGGGATGCTCGCGTGGGAGGCCGCCGGGCGACCCATGGTGAGTGAGACGACCCTCGCCCCGGTGGTGGTGTGATCGCGGCCACCGCCCCGATCAGGAGCGGCGTTCCGCGATGAACACCGCGGTCGCCTCGGCGGTCACCTCGCCGTCGGCGCGGATCTCGCCGGTCGCGAAGCTCTTGCGCCCTTCGCGACCGGTCCAGCGTCCGGTCAGCTCCAGCGGTACGTCGTAGGGCGTCGCCCGGCGGTAGCGGATGTCCAGCCCGGCGGTCAGCCCGGGCGCCCCGGCAGCGGACGCGGCGACGCCGAGCAACTGGTCGAGTACGACCGCCACGATCCCGCCGTGCGCGCGGGCGGGCGGACCGCCGTGTGCCGCGGTCAGCGTGCAGCGGGCGTGGATCTCGATCGACTCCGGCTCGGCCGAGGGGTCCGGCCTCGGCGCGACCTCCTCGAACACCAGCCTGGGCGCCTGCGGATTGAGCCGGCCCGAGCCCATCTGGGTCAGGTGCTCCAGCCTGCCGTTCGGATACCGGATCAGCGACACCGCCTGCGGGCGTCGGGCGGCGCCCAGCAGTGCGGTCAGTTCGGCGACCCGCCGGGCCGCGTCCGCGCGCGTCGCCGGGTCCACGTCCGTCCACACCACCGCCTCGACCAGGTCCCGCACCCGATCCGCGAGCTCCAGCGCCTGCGGGGTCACGCTCTCGGGGCCGGGCAGCGTGCCGGCCATCAGTTCGGCGAGGGCGGTGGCCGAGGCCGGCGGCAGCGGCCTGGTGTTCGAGTTCATACCCGTACCTCCGTGACACTTTTCTTGATCTTGCCAAGAATGCGGGCAAAGAATATGACGGTGCATCAGATCTAACGGTCTATCAGATCCGGCCCGACCGGATCTCGGTGAGGGAGTGCGGCATGGTGACGATCGCGGAACTCGTCCATCACCAGTGGGGCGACCAACGGACCGGGCTCTACTTCGAGGATCGAACCTGGACGCACCACGAACTCGCCCGCGCCGCCGCCGCGCGGGCCGCGCTGCTGGCCGACCTGCTGCCGGGCGGGGCCGAGCCGCACGTGGGAGTCCTGCTCGACAACGTGCCCGAGTTCCCGATCTGGCTCTCCGGCGCGGCGGTGGCGGGCGCCACCCTGGTGGGGGTCAACTCCACCCGGCGCGGCGCCGAACTGGCGCGCGACATCACGCACGCCGAGTGCGCGGTGATCGTCACCGAGCGCGCGCACCTGCCGCTGCTGGACGGGCTCGACCTGGGCATCCCCGCCGAGCGCATCCTGGTGGTCGACGATCCCGGGTACGACGAGCGACTGCGGCCGTACGCGGACGCCGCGCTGCCCGCACTGGTCGCGGACCCCTCGGACCGGCTGCTGATCGTGTTCACCTCCGGCTCCACCGGGGCGCCCAAGGGCGTGATCTGCTCGCAGGGCCGGCTGGCCGGCGCCGGGACCGTGTTGTCCGAGCAGTTCGGCTTCGGGCCGGACGACGTCAACTACATCTGCATGCCGATGTTCCACGGCAACGCGCTGATGGCGAACTGGTCGCCGGCGCTGCGCGCGGGCGGCGCGGTCGCGCTGCGCCGGCGGTTCTCGGCGTCCGCGTTCCTGCCCGACATCCGGCGCTACGGCGCGTCGTACTTCACCTATGTGGGCCGTGCGATCTCCTACCTGCTGGCCACCCCGGAGCGGCCCGACGACCGGGACAACCCACTGCGCGCCGGATTCGGCACCGAGGCGGGCGCGGTGGACATGGCGCGCTTCGAGGCGCGCTTCGGGTGCGCGTTGACCGAGGGGTACGGCTCGTCGGAGGGCGGGATGAGCGTCAACTGGCGGCCGGGCACCCCCGCCGGTGCGGTCGGGCCGTGTCCCGAGAACGCCTCGGTGCTGGATCCGGCGACCGGAAAGGAGTGCGCCCGGGCCGAGTTCGACGCGGCGGGCCGGCTGGTCAACGGGGACGCCGCGATCGGCGAGCTGGTCAACACCGGGCGCAACGGCTTCGAGGGGTACTGGCGCAACGAGGAGGCGTCGGCGGCCCGGGCCCGGGACGGGCAGTACTGGACGGGCGACCACTTCTACCGGGACGGCGCCGGATATCTGTACTTCGCCGCCCGCTCGGACGACAAGCTGCGGGTGGACGGCGAGAACCTGGCGGTCGCCGGCATCGAGGGCATCCTGGCGCGCTTCGCGCCGTTCGAGGTCGTGGTCGTCTACGGGGTGCCGGATCCGGTGACCGGGGATCAGGTGATGGCGGCCGTACAGGTGCGCGAGGGCGCGGTGTTCGATCCGGAGGAGTTCGCCGCGTTCCTGGCGGAGCAGTCGGACCTGGGCGCCAAGATGGCGCCGAC
The DNA here is from genome assembly GCF_055558835.1 of Embleya sp. NPDC025285. NCBI lineage: Bacteria > Bacillati > Actinomycetota > Actinomycetes > Kitasatosporales > Streptomycetaceae > Embleya > Embleya sp. NPDC025285. Next base: position 109,326 of record NZ_JBVHLU010000008.1, on the reverse strand, counting down.
GTTCGTGCGGGTGGTGGACGAGGTGCCGACCACGGCGACCAACAAGGTGCACAAGGTCGGTCTGCGGCGGGCGGGCTTTCGGGCGGCGGGGCCGGTGTGGTGGCGGCCCGCGCGCGGCGCCGGGTACGGCCTGCTCGACGACGCGGGGCGGGCGGAACTGCTCGACCGCTACCGCGCGCACGGGCGGGAGGGCGTCCTGGACCTGTGAGCCGCGCCTTGGACCTGTGAGCCGAGCGGCCGCGCCGCCTCGACCCGGCGGGTCCGTACCCGCGACCGGGGTCGGGGCCGGCGCTCGGGCGCGGAACGTGGTCGTGGGTCACCGAAATCGCCTCGACGGCTTGGTTGGCGACGGTTTCGGTACGTGCGACGGACCGGACCCGGTAGCGTGCCGGCAGCACGGGTCCGGACCGGTGGACCCATCGACCACGGGAGAGGCATGCAGTCGCCTGACGACGCGGTGCCCGGACAACCGGCGGACCGGTCGAGGCCCGGATCCGAGACCGGTGCGACGGTGGGCGTCTCGGCCGCCGGCCCGGCGACGGGTCGGGGCACGGAGTCCGACCCGGACCCGGTGATCGCCCGGATCCCGGAACAGTCGGGGGAGCGCTCCCCCGTGGACGTGCCGATCGACACGGCCGTGCCCGCGGACGAACGGCGCTCGACCGCGGTGCGTTCGATCTCCGCGCTGTTCGCCGTGCTCGCGATCCTGGTCACCCTGGTCCACGTGTTCTTCGTGTTCCTGCACGTCGCGCCCAACAACACGCTGACCCAGGACTACCGCAAGCCGACCGGCACCTGGATCTACCCCTACTTCGAGCAGAACTGGGCGTTGTTCGCGCCCAACCCGATGTCGGAGAACTTCCGCGTGCAGGCCCAGTCGCGGGTGCGCAACGCGGACGGCACCGTCGTCGAGTCCGACTGGTCCGACCTGACCGGGGACGACCTGAAGCACATCCGGGGCAACCCGTATCCGAGCAAGGCCGACCAGAACATGATCCGACGCGCGTGGTCGAGCTACGCCGACGCGCACGACGCCAAGGACGAATCGGCGATCGGCGCGCGCGGCCCGCTGACCCAGAACTACCTGCGGCGCATCGTGGTGCACCGGTTCCAGGACGCGGGAGCGAACCGCTCGGTCGAATCCGTCCGGGTCCGGGTCGCCACCACGCCGATCGGCAGGCCGGACGCCAAGACCAAGCCGGAGACCTCGTACCGCATGCTCGGCTGGTGGGAGACGAAGCCCGATGACTTCCGCTGACCCGACGCCGCGCGTCGCGGCGAGCCCGTACCGCCGGGTGGAGGACGCCGTCGCCCGTCGACTGGTGTCCGCCCTGGACACGGTGAGCACCCGTACCTTCGCCGTGCACCAGGCGGCGCTGCTGCGGATCGGCTACGGCCTGGTCTTCCTGGTCGGCCTGATCCGCGAATACCTCAACCGCCGAGAGATCTGGGGCGACCGGTCCGCGTGGTCGCCGGAGATGGCCAGGGAGTTGCTCAGCGGCATCGACGGGGTGAGCCTGCTCCTGGAGAGCGACACGCGCTGGTGGTTCGAAGGCGTCTACCTCGCGGCGATCGTGGTGAGCGCGCTGTTCGTGCTCGGATGGCACACCCGGGCGATGAGCGTGCTGTTCGCGGTCATGGTCGTCTCGTTCAACAGCCGGTCCATCCTGATGACCGACGGCGGCGACACCGTCCTGCTGCTGATGTCGATCTACCTCGCGTTCACCGCCTGTGGACGGGTGTGGTCGCTGGACGCACGCCGGGCCAGGCGCACCGGGATCCGCCCCGGCACCGGTCCCGGACACGAGGTCGGCGTGCTGGTCGGCCTGCTCGCGATGGTCGCGCTCGGCACCACGTGCCGAGCCGACTCGTGGACCCCGGAGCCCGAGTTCTCCTTCGCGTTCGTCTGCCAGTGGATCTGGATCCCCGGCATCGCGATCGTCTTCGGCGCGCTGTGGCGGCTGCCGCGTGCGGCCGAACAGGTACGGGCCGGCCTGGTCACCGTCGTGCACAACTGCGCGCTGTTCGTGATCGCCGCCGAGGTGTGCTTCATCTACGGCGCGGCCGGGCTGTACAAGGTGCAGGGCTCGTACTGGCAGGACGGCACGGCCATGCACTACGTGCTGAACCTGGAGTACTTCGCACCGTGGCCCGGGCTCAGTCACACGCTTGGGGAGAACGCCCAGATGGGCGTCCTGATGGGCTACCTCACGGTCTTCATCCAGGTCGGCTTCGTGTTCATGCTGTTCGCCAAGCGGGTCAAGTACGTCGCGATCGTGATCCTGCTCGGCATGCACTTCGGCATCGCGATCCTGCTGGGACTGCCCGCCTTCTCCGCGTCGATGTCGGTGGGCGACGCGCTGTTCCTGCCCACCGCGTTCCTGATCTGGACCCGCTCGCGAGTGGTCGGCCGACTGATGGACCGGCTGCGCCGCGGACCCACCGGGCCGGCCCCGACGCCCGCGGGCCGCGAGGCGGCGCCCGCCCCGCCGGTACCCGGCGGACTCGAAGGAGTGGCCTCGACCTCGGGTCGGGTCTGATCGCTCTCGACCGTCGGCGGGCGATCCCGCCCGTCGCGGACCCGGCGGCCGGCAGGCGCGCACCGCCCGCCGGCCGGCCGAGACCCGTGCGCGGCAGGTCCTACGCTGCTGTCATGAACGCGCACGAGATGGAGACCCTCGCGCTGTGGCGGGCCGCGTCGCCCGGCGCGGTGCTGCTGGACGGGTTCCACGCCGTCAAGCACGCACTGCGATTCGGCGCCGAGATCCGTGTCGTGCTGACCACCGACCGGGCGGCGGTGCGCGCCCTCGCCGACGAACTCGCGGCCGACGTGGGCGGCTATATAGAGGAGACGGCGCGTGAGGTGTCCGTGCCGTTCCTGCGCGAGTTGATCCCGCGCGGCGGCCCCACCGGGGTGGTCGCGCTCGCCCGCCGCCCCGAGGCCGGCCCCTCCGGCGAACCCGCGCGCACCGCGCCGATCGTGCTCCTGGAGAACCCGCGCAACCTCGGCAACGTCGGCGCGGTCGTCCGGCTCGCCGCCGGATTCGGCGTCGCCGCCGTGCTGACCACCGGCGACCTGGACCCGTGGCACCCGAACGTGGTCCGCGGCAGCGCCGGACTGCACTTCGCGACCGGCGTCGCCCGGGTGGACTCGGACGCGTTGCCCACCGGCCCCCTGTTCGTGCTCGACCCCGAGGGCGTCGACCTGCGCGCGACCGAGATCCCGGACGACGCGATCCTGGCCTTCGGCACCGAGCGGCACGGCGTCTCGGCGGCGCTGCGCGGGCGCGCCGACCGGCGCGTGGCCATCCCGATGCGACCGAGGGTCTCCAGCTACAACCTCGCCACCAGCGTCGGGATGACCCTCTTCCGCTGGTCCGAGACCTCCGCGAACGCGCCCACGTGAGCGGCTACGACGCGGTGGTCCTGGCCGGCGGCGCGGCCCGCCGGCTGGCCGGCGCCGACAAGCCGGGCCTGCTCGTGGCCGGCGTCTCGCTGCTCGACCGGGTGCTGGCCGCCGCGGCCGGAGCCGAGCGGACCGTTGTCGCCGGTCCGCGCCGGAACACCCGGCGCGAGGTGGTGTGGGTGCGCGAGGACCCGCCCGGCGGCGGACCGGTGGCCGCGCTGGCCGCCGCGCTGCCGCTGGTTCGCGCCGAGACGGTCGTGCTGCTCGCGGCCGATCTGCCGTTCGTGCCCACCGCGTTGATCGACCGCTTGGTCGCCGCCCTGGAGCCGGCGGTGGATCGAGGCGACGGGTACGCCGGCGCGGTGGCGGTGGACGCCGACGGGCGCGATCAGATCCTGCTCGCCGCCTACCGCACCGCGGCCCTGCGGGCGGGCGTCGCGGCCCTGCCCGAACCGGCCGGGGCGCCGCTGCGCCGGGTGGTCGAGCCGCTCGCGCTGCACCGGATCCGGGCCGATCCCGACGCCGTCTTCGACTGCGACACCTGGGCGGATGTGCGCGGCGCGCGAGCCCGGTCGGGGAGGATGGACACAGCCCCGAAGAGGAGAGACATGACTGGCTTGGAAGAGTGGACGGAAGCGGTCAAACAGGAGCTGGGCATCGAACTGGACGTGGACATCGCGGCGCTGCTGGACATGACCCGGGTGGCGGCGCACAACGTACAGCGACCGGCCGCGCCGCTCACCTCCTTCCTGGTCGGCTACGCGGCGGCCAGTCGCGGCGGCGGCGCGGCCGCCGTGGCCGAGGCGCTGCGGCAGGCCCGAGAGCTCGCCGAACGCGCCGGCGCGGAGCCGGGCGCCTGATGACCCTTCGGGAGGACCGGGCCACCATGCCGCGCTCCGAGTCGCACCCGCCGCAGGCACTGGGCTGGCCCGAGGCCCGGGCCACGGCCCGCGCGGCCGGCCGACCGCTGCCCGTGGTCTCGCGCACCCTGCACCACGCGCGCGACCACGTGCTGGCCCGGCCCATCGTCGCGCTCACCGACCTGCCCTCCTTCGACACCTCGGCGATGGACGGATGGGCGGTCGCCGGACCCGGGCCGTGGCGGGTGCGCGGCCGGTTGCTCGCGGGCGAGGCCGGCGAGGGCATCGGCGTGATGCGCGACGGCGACGCGGTGGAGATCGCCACCGGAGCGCGGGTGCCGCGCGGGGCCACCGCCGTGCTGCGCAGCGAACAGAGCCGGGTCGAGGGCCGCACGCTGTTCGGCGACGTGCACATCCAGCAGGGCACCGACATCCGCGCGTGCGGCCAGGAGTGCCGCCGCGGCGACGAGTTGTTGCCGGCCGGCACCACGGTCACGCCGGGGGTCACCGGGCTGGCCGCCGCCTCCGGCTACGACGAACTGGTGGTGGTCGACCGGCCTCGGGTGGAACTCCTGGTGCTGGGCGACGAGTTGCTCGACTCCGGGCTGCCCAGGGAAGGCCGGATCCGGGATGCGCTCGGCCCGTTGATCACGCCGTGGCTGCGCACCCTCGGCGCCGACCTGCTGCGAGTGCGCCGAGTGGGAGACAGCCTGGACACGCTGCGCGGGCACGTGAGCGCGTCCCGCGCCGACGTGGTGATCACCACGGGCGGCACCGCCGACGGCCCGCGTGATCATGTGCACCCGCTGCTCGCCGACCTGGAGGCGGACGTGCTCGTGGACGGCGTCGCGGTCCGCCCGGGTCATCCGATGTTGCTCGCGCACCTGCCCGGCGAGCGTCCCGGCGCCGGGCGTTACCTGGTCGGCCTGCCCGGCAACCCGCTGGCCGCGGTGGCCGGCATGCTCACCCTCGCGGTACCGCTGCTGCGCCGGCTCTCCGGCCGCCCGGAGCCGCGCCCGCGCCGGATCCGGGTCGGCGCCGACATCGCCGGCCACCCGAGGGACACCCGGCTGGTGCCGATGCGCGCGGATCGGCCGCTGGCCTTCTCCGGCCCGGCGATGCTGCGCGGGCTCGCGGTCGCCGACGGCATCGCGGTGGTGCCGCCGGGCGGCGTGCGCGCGGGCGATCGGGTAGAGGTGCTCGGGGCGCCGCGATGAAGACCGTGCGCTTCCCCGACGACCGACCGGCCGATCGGCGCGGGCCGCGCGGTGCGCTGGCCCGGCCGCTGCCGGCACTGAAGAAACGTACCGACGGACCGGCGGGCCTGGCCGGTCAGGCGGGCGCGACCGTGCACATCCCCAAGGACCGTCCCGGTCCGCTCATGCAGGTGTTGCGCCGGTTCGGGATGGCGCTGCTGGTTCTGGCGGTCACCATCCTGGTCGTCTATCTCGACCGGGACGGCTACCGCGACACCGTGGACGAGCACGTCTCGCTGCTCGACGCGGTCTACTACGCGACGGTCACCCTGTCCACGACCGGCTACGGCGACATCACCCCCGCGAGCGACGGCGCCCGCCTGGTGAACGTCGTCGTGATCACCCCGCTGCGGGTGATCTTCCTGATCATCCTGGTCGGCACGACCCTCGAGGTGCTCACCGAGCGCACGCGGGAGCAGTTGCGGCTCAACCGTTGGAGGTCCACGTTGCGCGACCACACGATCCTGGTCGGCTACGGCACGACCGGGTACAGCGCGGTGCACACGCTGATGGCGCAGGGGGTCTCGCGCGAGAACATCGTCATCGTCGACTCCGACCCCGAGGCGGTCACCGAGGCGAGCGACGACGACAAGCTCGTGGTGGTGTCCGGCGACGCCACCCGGGCCGAGGTGTTGCGCCGGGCCGAGGTGGAGCGGGCCCGGAACATCATCGTCTCGGTCAACCGGGACGACACCGCCGCCCTGGTCACGCTGACCGCGCGGCAGTTGAATCGGCGGGCCTGGATCGTGGTCGCGGTCCGCGAGGACGAGAACGCGCCGCTGATCCGGCAGAGCGGGGCCGACTCGGTGGTCACCACCGCGAGCGCGGCGGGCCGGCTGCTGGGAGTCTCCATGCTCAGCCCGAACGTCGGCGAGGTGATGGAGGACCTCATGCACTACGGCGAGGGCATGGACCTGATCGAGCGGCCGATCGACAAGCGCGAGGCGGGCAAGTCGCCTGGCGAGTGCGGCGATCTGGTGGTGGCCGTGGTGCGCGGACACCGCACGCTGCGGCACGACGACCCGGAGGCGGCGGTGCTCGGCGCGGGTGACCGACTCGTGGTGATCAAGACGCATAAGCCGCAGCCGAAGACGGGCGACTCATAGGCTGGTGGCCATGTTTGCGATCACGATTGCCGAACCGGGCGGACCCGAGGTACTGAACTGGACCGAGGTCCCGGACGAGAAACCCGAACCCGGCGAGGTGTTGGTGGAGGTGGCCGCGTCGGCGGTCAACCGGGCCGATCTGTTGCAGCGACAGGGCTTCTACCAGCCGCCGGCCGGCGCTTCGGCCTACCCCGGCCTGGAGGCGTCGGGTCGGATCGTCGAGGTGGGCGCGGGCGTGTCCGGCTGGGCGGTCGGTGACCGGGTGTGCGCGCTGTTGGCGGGCGGCGGCTATGCCGAGCGGGTCCGGGTGCCCACCGGCCAACTGCTGCCCGTGCCCGCGGGCATGGACCTGATCACGGCCGCCGCGCTGCCCGAGGTGGTCTGTACCGTCTGGTCGAACGTGTTCATGGTCGCCCACCTGCGCAAGGGCGAGACCTTTCTGGTGCACGGCGGGTCGAGCGGGATCGGCACGATGGCGATCCAGCTGGCCTCGGCCGCGGGCGCGCGGGTGTTCACCACGGCGGGCTCGGCGGTCAAGCTGGAGCGCTGCCGCGAACTCGGCGCCGAGGTCGCGATCAACTACCGGGACGAGGATTTCGTGTCCCGGGTCCGCGAGGCCACCGACGGGGCCGGCGTGGACGTGATCCTGGACAACATGGGCGCGAAGTATCTCGATCGCAACGTGGACGCGCTCGCGGTCAACGGCCGGCTCGTGGTGATCGGCCTCCAGGGCGGCGCCCGTGGCGAGTTGGACCTCAACAAGCTGCTGACCAAGCGGGCCGCGATCGCGGCGACCTCGCTGCGGGCCCGCCCGATGTCGGAGAAGTCCGCGATCGTCGCGGCGGTACGCGAACACGTGTGGCCGCTCCTGGACGCGGGCCGGGTCGAGCCGATCGTCGATCGGGTGCTGCCGGTGGCCGAGGCGGCCGACGCGCACCGGGTGCTCGAGGAGAGCGGACACATCGGCAAGGTCCTGCTGAAGGTGCGTTGACGCGGTCCGGGGCCGCCGGCGCGGCAGACGACGCGCCGGCGCGGTCCGGGCGGCGCGGTCCGGGCGGTGTGGTCCGGGCGGTGTGGTCCGGGCGGTGTGGTCCGGACGAATGAAAATCGGATGACCATTCCATTGCGCCGAATGTCGCTGAATGGGTCTTTTGTCGATTTTCCTTAGTCTGACCGCATGCCTACCCCCGGCGGCTTCGCGCGTCGACTGGCTGCCGGGTGTGTGCTCACGGCGGCCCTCGTCCTATCCGGTGCCTCGGCGCTCCCCGGCGCGTCGGTGCTGCCCGATGCCCCGGCGCTCGCGGGCCCGTCACCCCTGCCCTCGGCCGGCGCGGTCGACGGGTCACGGCCGCCGGCCGACGAGCCGGACCCGGGGGCGTCCCCGCGCGGCCGGCCGCCGGCCGCGCCCGAGTTGCGCCCGGATCCGCCGGTGCACGTGGACGCGCCGGCCGAGCCGACCGGGCCGCCCCGACCCGCGCCGGTCACGGACGCGCCGACGCAGCAGGAGTGGGAACGACTGCTCGACCGGCTGGCCCGACACGGCGCCCGCCCGGTGACCGACGAGTCGGGCCGGGCGGTGCTCGACGTCGAGAACGAACTCGTGCTCACCGGCGGCGCCGCCGGCCTGGACGCGCTGCGGTCCTGGGGGGCGGAGGTCGCCGAGGACGATCGACCCGGGGTGTACGCGGTGCGCTCCGGCGGCCGAATCGTCGCGCGCTACCTGATGGAGTCCGACCCGCACGCCCCGACCGACCCCTCGGCTCCGGTCACCTCTTCGGTCTTCGATGCGCCGCCCACGCTGCCCAAAACCGGTCCATCCGTTGTGAATTTGACTCTGATGGGCCTCGGGGGAGCCGGTATCGTCTGCGCCGGTGGACTGCTCGTCCGGTGTTTCCCGGCACCGCGACGACGCTGACCGGCGGGATGGACGTCGGTCCCGCCGGTCAGACTGGGTGTCTGGCGCATCGCGGATGAAGGGTGCAGGCTCGTCGAGGATGCGAATCGTGATACAGCGGTACCTTCCGGCAACGTCCGACCGGTGGTGGGGGAAGGAGGCGTGATGTGGTCGATCGGCGGGTTTCACCGGCGGATACCGCTGGGCCCGACGATCATCGCGCTGGCCCTGATCACGCTGCTCGTACTCACGAACATCTGCGGCTCCGGCCCCGGCGTGCAGGCCCGACACGATCGGAGCGGGCCCTCGCCCGCCGACATCCCGCCGCAACTGCCCGCCCAGGACCAGAGCATCGAGGCCGGCCCGGCACCGACCGGCGGTGCCACGCCCGCGCCCGACGGTTCGGCGCCCACGAGTGGGCAGCCCGTTCCGGTGCCCACGGTGACCGTGACCGAGACGGTGACGGCACCGCCCGGGAACGCGCCCGGTTCCGGTGGCCGGACCGGGAACACGACGAGCACCCCCGCCCCCGGCGGACAGTCCGGTGGATCCGGCGGCGCCGCCGCGACGACCGGCTCCGGCGGCCGGACACCCACCCCGCCGCCGCCGTTGGGTCAGCGGTTCCGGGTGAGCGACGTACGGCTCAGCGCCGACCGCGCCAACGGTTCCTACGTGCGCTGCAACGGACTCGATCAGGTGACGTTCGTCGGAACGGTGCTCGTGGACGGGGTGGGTCCCGGCGACATCGTCTTCCAGTGGGTGTACGAGAGGGGGCTGCTGCTCCCGCAGGACATCCTGCACTTCACCGGCTCCGGCCCGCGCCAGGCGAGTATCCCGATCACCTGGGCGATCCCGCCGCAACTGTTCGGTGAGGCGAGCGGTGTCCTGCAACTGCTGATCCTCCAGCCGGTCGCGAACGCGCAGACCGAGCGGTACACGTTCAACTTCAACTGCCGGGGCGGCTCCCCCTCCAACGACCGCTGACCCTCGTTCGCCGGTCGAGCCCGGTCGGGCTCGGCTCGGCCGCGGGCGGGTCGTTCGCCTCGTCGTCGGTCGCGACCAAGCCTCCTCCCGCCGGCGGTTTCCCGGGACGCTCCCACCGCGTGCCGGTCTTGCGCTCTTGAGCATACCGGGTATACATACTCGGTATGTCCATCAAGCACGGTCTGCTCGCATTGCTCGATCAGGGCCCTCGATACGGCTATCAGCTCCGGACCGAATTCGAGGCCCGGACCGGATCCACCTGGCCGCTCAACGTCGGTCAGGTCTACACCACGCTCGGCCGCCTGGACCGCGACGAACTCGTCGCACCCGACGGCGAGGACGACGAGGGGCACGTCTTCTACCGGATCACCGACAAGGGTCGGGCCGAACTGCGCGAGTGGTTCGAGGCGCCGGTCTCGCGCACCAGCCCGCCCCGGGACGAACTCGCGATCAAGCTCGCGATGGCGGTCACGGTGCCCGGGATCGACGTCCGGTCGGTGGTCCAGGGACAGCGCGCGCACACGTTGCGGGCGTTGCAGGACTACACCCGGCTCAAGACCCGCGCCGCCGAGGACGACCTCGCGTGGCAACTCGTCCTGGAATCACTGATCTTCCACGCGGAGGCCGAGGTTCGCTGGCTCGACCACTGCGAGGCGCGGCTGGCCCGCCGGGCAGCCGAGCGGGAGCCGGCACCGACTCCCGCGGACGAGCGACCCGCACCCGTCCGCAAGCGCGGGGCGCGTCGATGACCAAGGGCACAGGGGGCACAGTGGAACCGGTACTGGAACTCAGGTCGGTGGGCCGGATCCACGGTCGGGGCGACGTGCGCGTCGAAGCCCTGGCCGAGGTGGATCTGGCCGTCGCGCCGGGCGAGATGCTCGCCGTGATGGGACCGAGCGGGTCGGGCAAGTCGACCCTTTTGATGCTCGCGGGCGGACTGGACCGGCCCACCCACGGCGAGATCCTGGTCGAGGGGCAGGAACTCGGCGGGCTCAACCGGCGCCGGATGGCCGCGCTGCGCAGGCGCAGCGTCGGCTACGTCTTCCAGGACCTCAACCTGGTCCCGGCACTGACGGCCGCGGAGAACGTCGCGCTGCCGCTCGAACTCGACGGCGTGTCGATCCGCCGGGCCCGGCAGGCCGCGCAGGCGGCGCTGACCGAGGTCGGTCTCGAACACTTCGGCGACCGCTTTCCCGACGACATGTCCGGCGGCCAGCAACAACGCGTCGCGATCGCCCGCGCGTTGGTCGGCGAGCGCCGACTGGTGCTGGCCGACGAGCCGACGGGCGCGCTCGACTCGACCACGGGCGAGGCGGTGTTGCGGGTGCTGCGGGCGCGATGCGAGGCCGGTGCGGCAGTGGTCCTGGTGACCCACGAGGCCCGGCACGCCGCGTGGGCGGACCGGATCGTGTTCCTGCGCGACGGTCGGCTCGTGGACGACACCGGTTCCACGGCCGACGCCGAGTCGCTGCTGTCCCGGGGTGGTTCGCGATGAGCGTGGGCTCGTGGCGGGCGACCTTGCGGATCGCCCGTCGGGACGCGCTGCGGGCCAAGGGACGCAGCGCGCTGATCGTCGCGATGATCGCGCTTCCGGTACTGGGGATGAGCGCGGCCGACGTGTCCTGGCGCAGCGTGCAGTTGGACACCGACGAGGTGATCTCGCGCTCGATGGGGCAGGCGGACGCCCTGGTGCGGGATACCGCTTCGGAGCGGCAGGGCGACGGGACCTCGTCGCCCGCGGTCGCGATTCGACAGGATGTCGAAGGCGAGGAGTGGCGTCCGGCCGACCTGGATCGGCCGCCGCCCGGGCAGTCCGTAACACTGCTGCCGACCGGCGGGTTGCCCGATCGGCCGGCTTCCCGGGCGGCGAGTGCGGCGATTCCCGGGGTGACCGAGCGACTGATCGACCGCTTCGGGTACGGGACGGTGTCCACGGAGCACGGTCGGACCGAGGTACAGATCCGCGAGTTCGACTACACCGCGCCGCTCGCCGAAGGCATGGTGTTCCAGCGTCGGGGGCGGGCCCCGCAAGCCCTCGACGAGGTGGTCGTCACCGAGGAGTTGCGTCGTTCGGGCGGATACCGGGTCGGTGGGCGACTGACCGAGAAGTCCACCGGTCGCACGTTTCGCATCGTCGGCACGGTCGATCTGCCGAACCATCTGCGCAAGTCCGTGGTGATCGGCCGGCCGGGCGCGGTGCTCGACGCGATGCGTGCCCTGCCGGGGGCGAGTGGTTCGTTCGCCGAGCAGGTCGACGAGCTGATCCGGGTGCCGGGCGGGGTGTCGTGGGCGAAGGTCAAGGAGGCCAACCGGCAGGGCTTTGTGGTCAAGTCCGCCGTGGTACTCGAGGATCCGCCCGCGAGCGACGAGTTGCAGTACGAGACCCCGCGCCAGTGGGTCGACTCGCGCGCGCTCAGGCTCGGTGGCATCGGCGTGGGCCTGGGCCTGCTGGAGATGATCCTGCTCGCCGGCCCGGCCTTCGCGGTGGGCGCGCGCCGCAAGCGGCGCGAACTCGGGCTCATCGGCGTCGCGGGTGGCAGCCGTCGACACATCGGCGGGGTGGTGCTCGGCGGTGGTGTCGTGCTCGGCGCGGTCGGCGCTGTGCTCGGCACGGCCCTGGGCATGGCGGTCGCGGCCCTGCTGCGGCCGTGGTTCGCCGAGAAGTCCGGCCGGCTGCTGGGCCGCTACGACGTGCGCGCGCTCGAATTGCTCGGCATCGGCGCGGTCGGGGTGGCGGTCGGCGTACTCGCCGCGCTGATCCCGGCCTGGCTCGCGGCCCGTGAGGACATCGCCGCGTCGTTGTCCGGCCGCCGAGGGGTGCGCCGAGGTTCGCGCGTGCTGCCGATCGCCGGGGTCTTCGGTGCCGCGCTCGGCGTCGCCATCGCGCTGTACGGCGCGGACGGCGCGAACGACAAGGTCATCGTCGCGGGTGTGGTGGTGGCCGAACTGGGCCTGGTCGCGTGTTGCCCGGCACTGATCGGAGCGACCGCGAAGCTCGGTCGCTTCCTGCCGCTGAGCCCCCGATTGGCGCTGCGCGACGCGGCCCGCAGCCGCCCGCGCAGCGCGCCGGCGGTGGCGGCGGTGATGGCCGCGGTGGCGGGTTCGGTGGTGATCGCGGTGGTCTGGTCGAGCCAGAACGCGGACGAACGGAACAGGTACCGCCCCAACGCCCAGGAGAACCACGTCCTGATCGGTTTCCCCGGGCGTGTGCCGGGGAGCGGGCCGCCGGGCGAGACGGCGGTGAGCACGCGTGGAGCCGAGGAGATCCGGCGGGCGGTCGAGCGGATCCTGCCCGACGCGAAGGGCGGACCACTGGGCACGCTGGGCGGAACCTGTGTGCAGGAAGGCAGGTGCGTCACCTTCCGGCCGGAGAAGTTGCCCGAGGCCCGCTGCCCGGCCCGCCCCGGCGACGACCGGTGGCGTGACGATCCCAGATGCCGGTACGAGACCCGGGCCCGGAACGGTTTCTTCCAGTCGGTGGTCGGGGACGCGGATCTGCTGCGCAAGCTGACCGGCGCGGACGACCCACGCGCGATCGAGGTGTTGTCCCGCGGCGGGGTGGTCCTGTTCGAGGACGGGTACGTCGGGCCGGACGGCAAGGCGGAGGTCAAGTCACAGGAGGTGTTCTCCGGCCTCGGATCGGTCCACATGCCCTCCCCGGGAGCGGCAGAGTCGGAACGTCCGGGTGTGCGGTTGCCCGCGGTGTCGGTGCAAGCCCCCTTCGGCCTGTCCGGCATGTTCGCCTCGCCGGAGGCGGCGCGCGTGCTCGGGGCCGTCGTCGAACCGGCCGGGTTGGTCTACGACGCCGGGCGCTCGCCCTCGGACGCGCAGAAGCAGCGGCTGGAGGAGCAGGTGGCGAAGGTCTCCGAGCAGGGCTTCGTCTTCGTCGAGCGCGGATTCCAGCCGATGAGCGACGCGCGGATGTTGTTGCTCGCGGTGTTCGCGCTGGTGGTCACGGTCGGCGCGTCCGGGGTGGCCACCGGGCTGGCACTGGCCGACGCGCAGAAGGACCTGGCCACGCTCGGTGCGGTGGGCGCGCCGCCGAGTGTGCGGCGCCGGTTGTCCGCGTTCCAGAGCGGGGTGATCGCGTTCCTGGGGACCGCGTTGGGACTCGCGGCGGGCGTACTCGCGGGGGTGGTCGTACGGCGAGGACAGAAGTCGGCCGTGTGGGACGTGATGCCGGCCGAGGCCAAGAGTCGGCTGCACGCTCCCGAACTGGTGATTCCGTGGTCGCAACTGGGCCTCGCGCTGATCGTGCTGCCGATCCTCGCGGCCCTGCTCGCGGCGCTTTTGACACGATCGCGTGCGGTGGTGCGCGGCAGGACGGCTTAAGCCCTCGGCGCTCCTAGGATGAGATGTATGGACACGCCGAACAGCGAAGCGAATGGTGAGAACCCGCAGGTGGTGATCGTCGGGCCGGATGGCATGGCGCTCGGCGGCGGCCTCGGTGAAGAGGGCGGTGAACTCGCGGTGACCGACATGGTCGAACAACCCGCGAAGGTCATGCGCATCGGCAGCATGATCAAGCAGCTTCTGGAGGAGGTGCGCGCGGCTCCTCTCGACGAGGCGAGCCGGGTGCGACTCAAGGAGATCCACGCCAGCTCGATCAAGGAGCTGGAGAAGGGACTCGCCCCGGAACTGGTCGAGGAGCTGGAGCGGCTCTCGCTCCCGTTCACGCACGACTCGGTACCCAGCGAGTCCGAGCTGCGGATCGCGCAGGCACAGCTGGTGGGCTGGCTGGAGGGTCTGTTCCACGGCATCCAGACCGCGCTGTTCGCGCAGCAGATGGCGGCGCGCGCGCAACTGGAGACGATGCGTCGGGCACTCCCGCCCGGCGTGGTCCCCGGTGGCCAGGGTGAGCCGCCGCACACCCAGTCGGGTCCGTACCTCTAGCGTTTGGGAGGGGCGTACCCCGGAGCGGTGCTCGATGGCGCCGACCCGGTGCGCTCCCGTCGCGTCTCTGACAGGCTGTCGGCGGTGCGACGGGAGCGCTTTTCGGTAGGTCGATTCGTGCCGGGGTCGTGCGCGAGTCGTGCGGCGTGGAGGGCGGCCTGACGGTGACCGTTTCGGGAGACCCGGCTCGGGCGAACGGGCGTGTCTTCGGCGGCGGGCGGTATCGCACCGGGCGCCGGATCGGCGGCGGCGGCATGGCCGTGGTGTACGAGGCCCACGACCTGGTGCTCGATCGGCTCGTCGCGGTCAAACGCCTGCGCAGCGACCTGGCCGAGGACACCGTCGCGCGCTCGCGGTTCGCCCGCGAGGCCGAGCACGCGGCGGCGCTGAACCACCCCACGATCGTCTCGGTGTTCGACACCGGTGCGGACCCGGGCGAGGACGGCGTGCTCGTGCCGTGGATCGTGATGGAGCTGATCGAGGGGCTGACCCTGCGCGATCTGCTGGAGGCACACGGTCCACTGCCGTGGCCGCGTGCCCTCGCGATCACCGCGAAGGTGCTGGACGCGCTGGAGTACAGCCACGACCGCGGCCTGGTGCACCGCGACATCAAGCCGGTCAACGTGATGATCACCCCGGGCGGCGCGGTCAAGGTGATGGACTTCGGCATCGCCCGTGCGCTGTTCGTCACCGACGGCGCGCTCACCGACCCCGGTCGGATCATGGGCACCCCGCAGTACTTCTCACCCGAGCAGGCGTTCGGACATCCCGCGTCCACCCGCAGCGACCTGTACTCGGTGGGATGTCTGCTGCACGAGCTGCTGGTCGGGGTGCCGCCGTTCGACGGCGGTACGGCGGTGCACATCGCCTATCGACACATGCGCGAGGAGCCGACCCCGCCGTCCGTGTACCGGCCCGACGTGCCCGGCGCGGTCGACGACCTGGTCCTGCACGCGCTGCGCAAGGACCCGCACCTGCGCTTCGACACCGCCGGGCGGATGCGCGAGTCGGTGCGTCGGATCCTGCCCGCGGACGTCTGGGACTCGGTCCTGTACGGCGCCGGCGTCCCGGCGCAGTCCGGGCGGCCGCCGGGGACGCCGACGCCGCAGCGGCCCGCCCGTCCGTCCGCCGGCGGTCCGCCGTGGGCGCGGGTGTTGTCCGGGTTCGGACCCCGGGCCCGTTCGGCGGGCGCGCACAGCGCGCCGGGGGCGTACGGCCGCAAGACCGGTGTGGGCGCCGCGTTCGCGGCGACGGTGCTCGGCGTGCTGGCGGTGCTCGCCTCGATCCTGATGTTGCGTTGATCGAGTCGGCCGGATCCCGCGGGTGGGCGGTGCCCAGAGCACACAAGGCATCGGCCGGGGATCCGGAATCCCGTTACCATGGGCAATTCACACGGAGTACCGCTGATCCCGGTATCGTTTCGGGACTTGACGCGAGGATGCGCCACATTTCATCTGCACACCGGCGCGGGCCAACGCCCCGGCGCCACGTGAGGGGACTGTCGAGGATGAGCTCCGAGTCCCCGGCCGCAACCCTGACGCCCGAATCGGCGTGCCTTTGTGGCCGGCCGATCGTTGGAACCGTCGTGCTCCCCCGCTCCCGTGGTGCTTTCCGCTCTCCCCTGCTCGCGGCGCACGCCATCGCCACAGTTCGGCGGCCCCGGACGGGCCGCCCCGACGCGCAGGGCGAGGAGCGATGACCGCGCCGACGGGACCGGACGAACGTGAGACGTCCGGCACACAGGTGAAGACGGTCGGGTCCGGCCGCTACGAACTCGGTCGCCAACTCGGCCGAGGCGGCATGGCCGAGGTGTTGATGGCCCACGACGTGCGGCTCGGTCGCACCGTCGCGGTCAAGACGCTGCGCCCGGACCTCGCGCAGGATCCGGTCGCGCGCTCGCGGTTCGGCCGCGAGGCGCAGAACGCGGCGTCGCTCAACCACCCCGCGATCGTGTCGGTCTACGACACGGGCGAGGACCAGGTCGGCGACGAACTGGTTCCGTTCATCGTGATGGAGTGCGTCGAGGGCCGCACGGTCCGGGAACTGCTCGGCGAGGGCAACCCCATACCGCTGGAGCAGGCGCTCCGGGTCACGGAGGGGATCCTGGAGGCCCTCGAGTACAGCCACCGGAACGGCATCATCCACCGCGACATCAAGCCCGCGAACGTGATCATCACCAACTCGGGCGCGGTCAAGGTGATGGACTTCGGGATCGCCCGCGCGATGCACAGCGCGGCGACCACGATGACCCAGACCGGCATGGTCATGGGCACGCCGCAGTACCTGTCGCCGGAGCAGGCCCTGGGCCGCACCGTCGACGCGCGCAGCGACCTGTACTCCAGTGGCTGCCTGCTCTACGAACTGCTCGCGCTGCGTCCGCCGTTCAACGGTGACACGCCGCTGTCGGTGGTGTACCAGCACGTCCAGGACGAGCCGCGTCCGCCGTCGATGATGGACCCCCGGGTGCCTCCGCACCTGGACGCGATCGCGTTGAAGGCGCTGGCGAAGAACCCCGACGACCGGTATCAGACGGCCGACGAGATGCGGATGGACATCCGTCGCGCGCTCGCCGGTCAGCAGGTCTCGGTCGCCGTTCCGCCGCGGGTGCCCACCCAGCAGAACCGGCCCGAGTTCGGTTCGTGGAGCCAGGTCGCCGCGGGTTCCGCGGCAGCGGGGCACACCGGCTCCACCGACGCGACGGCGGCGATGCCACCGCTGCCGGGGCAGTCGGGCACCGGGTCGCAGCAGCGTCCGCCGGCCAACGACGGCGGCACCGGGCCACTGCCGATCCTGCCGCAGGAGCCGGCGCACAAGCGCAGGCTGCCGCTCTATCTGGTGGCCGCGCTCGCGGTGATCCTGGTGCTGGTCGGTGCGGTGCTCCTGGTCAAGGGCCTGCCCGGGGACGGGGACAGCCCCTCGGATGACGATCCGGTCGGACCCGCCGTGTCGGTGACCAACGACAGTGGCGCGCAACCGGGGAACAACAACAACCAGCCCAGCCCCGACGCGAACACCAAGGGCACGTCGGGCGCGACCCCGTCCAACCCGACGCAGACGTGGCGGCAGACGACGCCGCCGTCCAACACGCGCGATCCGGGCGGGACGACCTCGGGACAGTCGCACTCGCCGTCCTCGACCCCGTCGAACAAGCCGTCCGAGACGAGCCGGCCGAGCACGTCGGCCACCGTGCCGCAGGGTTCGACCAAGGGCGGCGGCGAGACGAAGCCGCCGGACTCCGGCGGCGCCGCCGCCGGGGGCAATCCGGCGGGCGGCAGCGGTACGACCCCCTGAGTCGTACGCCCCCGAGTCGCACAACCCCTGGGTCGCACGACCTCCGGGTCGCACGACCTGCGGGCCTGAGACCTCAGGGCCGAAGACGCGAAACCCGCGCGAGCCACGATCGGTGGCGCGCGCGGGTTTTCTCGTGCGGGGCCGGTTCGTCAGCCCAGGAACGCCTTGAGGACCTCGTCGTAGGCCATCGTCCACCACACGATCAGCGCGGCGGACGCGGGGAAGAGCGGGGCACAGCGCGGGTCGTGCTCGAGGTAGTGCCGGGTGAGCATCCAGAAGTCGTTCAGTCGCTCCCACCACAGCCGGTGCACGGCGGCGGCGAGCTGGGTGGGCCCCGGATCGAACACCGCGCGATAGCCGTCCACGAAACCGCGTACCCGAGCGAGGTCGAGCGTGCCGGAGATCGGATCGGTGAAGAAGATCAGCGCGGCCCGGACCAGTTCCTCGGTGTCGGGCAGCGCCGCGAGCCGGTCCCAGTCGATGATCGCGACCGGCTCGCCGGCGCGGTACAGCAGGTTCAGCGGATGGAAGTCGCCGTGTACGTAGCCGGTTCCCGGCGCCTCGTGGTCTCGTGGTCTGCGGTGCGCGTACCGCAGGAGCATCGCGCGGCGCTCGATCAGGCGCAGCTCGGCGAGCCGGTCGAAGGCGTTCGGGCCGGGCCGGGCGCGGATCCGGGTGAGCAGCCGCTCGACGGTGGCCAGTGATTCGTGCGGGTCGGCCGTGGGCACCAGCAGCGGCTGCTGGATCGGCGGCAACAACTTCGGCAGCGTCACGTGCACGCCGCCGAGCAGCGCGCCCACCCGCGCGCAGCCCCGGGCGTCGAGTTCCGTGCCGCGTCGGTGCTCGCCGTCCACCCAGGGGTACAGCGCGAACCAGCGTCCGCGCGAGGTGAGTGCGGTGCGCCCGTGCCGGTCGGCCACCGGCGGGATCGCGGGTATCCCGCACGCGGCGAGCCGCTGGGTGGTGTGGTGCTGGAAGCGGATGGTGTCGGGTCGTTGGTTCAGATAATGCTTGAGAAACCAGCGTCCCCTGGTGGTGACGACCTCGTAGCCTCGGTTGAGCAGGCCCTCGGCGATGGGTCGGAACGAGAGTGCCTTGCCGACCCGGTAGCGATCGATCGTCACAGCCAGTGGGGACCCTGGCCGGGAGGGGATGTACACGGGCGTCAATCTATGTCACGGAAAGCAATCATATTGCTACTCTGTGCAACCTTCACGCGTAAGCGTGTCTTTGCTGTCACGCGTTCGAGGAGGCGGTTGGTGCGTACACCGATACCGGGCGATGCGCGATCGGCTCAGCCGAACAACTTCTCCAGCACCTGGGCGACGCCGTCGTCCTGATTGCTCCCGGTATGCCGGATCACCGCCGCGAGCACGTCGGGGTGCGCGTTTGCCACCGCGTACGCCTGTCCGGCCCAGGCCAGCAGCGGCAGATCGTTGGGCATGTCGCCGAACGCCACCACGTCCTCGGTACGGATCCCGCGCTGCGCGCAGAACCAGGCCAGCGTGCTGGCCTTGCTGATCCCCAGCGCGCTGATCTCGACCAGGGCGATCGAGGAGGAGTGGGTGAACTCCGCGTACGCGCCGGCCCGGTCGCGGGCGAGCGCGAGGAACACGTCGGGATCCAGGCTGTGGTGCCGGGCGAGCAGCTTGAGCACCGGCCCGGTGAGCAACTCCTCGACCGGACCGACCGCGTGCACGATCGACACGTCGCGCTCCAGCGCGGGGTAGTCGGGCTCGTGCATGAAGCCGGTCTCGGTCTCGACCGCGAAGGACACGTCCGGTACCGCCTCGCGGAGCAGCCGGGTCACCTTGCGCGCGGCGGTCACGTCCATCGTGTGGGTGCCCACCACACGTTCGGCCCGCAGGTCGTAGACCACCGCGCCGTTGCCGCAGATGGCCAGGCCGCGATGGCCGGTGACCTCGGCGACGCGGCTCATCCAGCGCGGCGGCCGGCCGGTCACGAAGACCACCTCGGCGCCGGCGGACTCGACGAGTTCGAGCGCGGCGAGGGTGCGTTCGGAGATGGATCCGTCGTCGCGCACGATGGTGCCGTCGAGGTCGGTGGCCACTAGGCGTGGGCGATTCGTGATCGTCACGGGTACATCCTCGCTCAGAAACGATTCACCCGGTCCGGGGGGCCGGGCCGACCGACCCGTCGGCACGGATCGGCTCAGTCGAGTTGGGCCAGGCCCTCGGTCGCGATGCGTTCGAAGACCGTCGGGTCCGCCTCGAAGACGGAGTCCGGCACCGGCCAGTGCAGCACCAGTTCGGTGATGCCCACCTCCCGGTAGCGGCCCGCGTAGTCGACGAACGCGTCCACCGAGTCCAGCGGTCGCTCCAGCGTCGAGCCCTGGAGCAGGACCTTCTCCAGCTCGTCGGGCTTGCGGCCCTCCTCCGCGCAGATGTCGGACAGCCGCGCCAACTGTCTGGCGATCACGGCGGGGCAGTCCTGTGCCGGGACGGCCTTGGGGTCGCGGGGGTCGCCGTAGCTGATCCAGCCCTCGCCGTGCCGCGCGGTCAGCCGCATGCCCCGGGGGCCGGTCGCCGCGATGTACATCGGCAGCCGCGGGCTCCGCCGGCCGGCCGGGATCATCCGGACGTCGTGGGCGGTGTAGTACGCGCCCTGCTCGGTCACCGCCGGCTCGGTGAGCAACCGGTCCAGCAGCGGAACGAACTCGGCGAAGCGGTCGGCGCGCTCGCGCGGGGTCCACTCCCGTTGTCCCAGGGCGGTCGCGTCGAACCCGGAGCCGCCCGCGCCGATGCCCGCGATCAGCCGACCGTCGGAGATGTCGTCGATCGCCGCGAGGTCCTTCGCGAGCGTGACCGGGTGCCGGAAGTTGGGCGACGTGACCATCGTGCCCAGACGCAGCCGCTCGGTGGCCGTCGCGGCGGCGGTGAGTGTGGGCACCGCGCCGAACCAGGGCTGCTCGCGGAAGCTGCGCCAGGACAGGTGGTCGTAGGTGTACGCGGCGTGGAAGCCGAGGTCTTCGGCGCGACGCCAGACCTTTTGGCCCTCGGTCCAGCGGTGGATCGGGAGGATCACAGTGCTCAAACGCATCCGTCGACCATACGTGCCCGACCGAGCGGGACCGGCGGACGGGCCGGCCGGCCCGTCGGCTACGGGACGTAGGCACCCGCGCGGGCCGCGGCCGCGGCGGCCGTCGCGGCGCGCTCCGCGCTTGCCTCGTCCAACGGGTCGCCACTGGCCAGCAGCCGGTAGTACAGCGGCCCCGATACCGCGCGGATCACCTCGTGCGGGTCGGTGCCCGGCGGCGCCTCGCCGCGCTCGATCGCGGCCTCGACGCAGGGCGCCCACTCCTTGATCCGGGTCGCGTAGAACGCGTGCAGCGCCTCCGAGGTCCGCGCGTCGCAGGTCGCCGCGGCGATCACCGCCTTGAACAGCGCCCCCTGCCGCTCGTCGGTGAGCGTGCGGCGGACCAGGTGCGCGTTGGCCCGCAGGTCGCCGAGCAGCGACCCGGTATCGGCGCGCGACACCGAGCTCTCGGCCATGTCCACCAGCAGGTCCGCGACCAGGCCCGTGGTGTTGCCCCAGCGCCGGTACACGGTGGTCTTGCCGACCTCGGCGCGCTGTGCGACATCGGCCAGGTCGAGACCGGCGAAGCCGCGCTCGGCGAGCAGATCCCCGGCCGCGCGCAGCACGGCCTCGCGGACCCGGGCGGTGCGTCCGCCGGGTCGGACCGTGCCCGGATCGGCCGGTGCGTCGGTCGGTGCGGTCGGTGCGGCCGGTGCGTCGGCCGGTTCCGCAGAGCGGTCGGCGGAGCCGGGAGGGGGATCGCCGGCGAGACCATCCGAAGTCATAACGGGACTCCTGTTCCATTAAGTCGATCCAGCGTGCTACCTTCGGGACATCTTAACGGGAAAGCAGACCCGTTAGAGCATCTCGGGAGACGCACATGTCCACGCTCGACCACCGCGCGAGGCCCGTCGAGGCCGCGCCCGCCGCACCGCCCGCCGCACCGCCAGCCACATCGGCCGACGCATCGCCGGACGCCCCGCCCGAATCGCGCGGCGACCGGATGACCGGACAGCAGAAGCTGATCCTCACCCTTCTCCTCGGCGCCCAGTTCATGATCGCGGTGGACTTCTCGATTCTGAACGTCGCGCTGCCCGTGGTCGGCGAGGGCCTCGGCTTCTCGCTGAACAACCTCCAATGGGTGGCCACCGCGTTCGCGCTGACCGCCGCCGGATTCACCCTGCTCTTCGGCCGCGTCGCGGACCTGTTCGGCCGCAAGCGACTGTTCCTGGGCGGCATGGCCCTCCTGGGCGCCTCCTCGGCGCTCGGCGGCTTCGCCACCTCGCCCGAGATGTTGCTCACCGCGCGGGTACTCCAGGGCCTGGCCACCGCCGCGGTGACGCCGGCCGGCCTGTCGCTTTTGACCACCGCGTTCAAGGAGGGACCGCTGCGGGATCGGGCGCTGGGCCTGAACGGCGCGCTGATGTCGGCGGGCTTCACCGCCGGAGCGGTCCTGGGCGGCCTGCTCACCGACATGCTGTCCTGGCGCTGGGCCTTCTTCGTCAACGTCCCCGTCGCCGCGCTGGTGCTGATCCTCGCGCCGTCCGTGATCACCGACTCGAGGCCGACCCACCGGCCCAAGCTGGACGTCCCCGGCGCGATCGCGGTCACCGGCGGTCTGCTGGCACTCGTCTTCGGGCTCACCCAGGCCGGCGCCGAGGGCTGGGGCGAGCCCACCACCCTCGGGGCACTGATCGCCGGTGCCGGACTCCTGGTCGCCTTCTGGTTCATCGAGCGAGGCTCCGCCTCACCGCTGGTCCCGGTCGGCATCATGAAGCGCCGCAGCGTGCTGTGGGGCAACATCACCGGCCTGATCGCGTTCGTCACCGAGACCTCGCTGGTCTTCCTGCTCACGCTCTACCTCCAGGAGGTCCTGGACTACTCGCCGCTGGCCACCGGGCTCGCGTTCGGCGTGCTGGGCATCGGCACGGTCATCGGCGGCACGCTCGGCGGCCGGGCGGTGGGCCGGTTCGGCACCCGCGCCACGATCGTCGGCGGCGGCGTCGTCCAGGCCCTGGCCACGCTGTCGCTGGTCGCCCTCGGCAGCTCCGGCGGGTGGATCTGGCTGCTGCTCGCGGCGACCTTCGTCGGCGGCATCGGCAACATGCTGATGATCGTGGGCTTCATGGTCACCGCGACCTCGGGCCTGCCGGACGCCGAGCAGGGCCTGGCCACCGGTCTGGCCACGATGACCCAGCAGGTCGGCATCACGATGGGCATCCCGATCATGAGCGCGATCGCCACCGCGCGAATGAGCTCGCTCGGCAACACCGGACCCGACGCGGTCCTGTCCGGGGTCGCCGTCGCGATCCTGATCGACTCGGCCCTGGTCCTGCTCGGGGCGCTGCTCGCGGGGCTGTTCCTGGCGCCGCGTCGGGCTCGGCGGACGACGGTCTGAGTGCCGACCGGCGGCTCGGCGGGCACCAACCTGGCCGCGCGGGCCCGGCCCGCGTCCCGCGTAGCCCTGTCCCGCGCCGCGCCGTCCCGTCCCGCTTCGTACGCCCGAGGCCGTACGACAAGTTCGTGCGCCCAGGCTTCACGACAAGACCGAGGAGGTTCGTCATGGCCGTGACCCGCACCACTCCCGACACTCTGCCGCCGACGATCATCGTTCCCGGCGCCGATCACGACGTCCCGGTCCGGGTCTTTCCCGGCGGAACCGGCTCGGCCGGCCTGCTGGTCTGGGCGCACGGCGGGAGCTGGCGCTCGGGAGCCACCGTCGACTGGGCGCCGGCCCTGGCCCACCTGGCGCGGATCGCGGCCACCACCGTGGTCGGTGTCGACTACCGACTGGCCCCCGAACACCCGCACCCCGCCGCGCTGATCGACGTCCTGACCGTGCTGGACTGGGCCGACGCCGAGCACGTCTCGGTCGGCGGGGACAGTGCCGGCGCCACGATCGCCGCGTCCGCCGCGCTGGCCCGGCGCGACCTCGGCCGGCCGCTCGCCGCGCAGGTGCTCGCCTATCCGCCGATCGACCCCGGGTGCCGAGCCGGGTCCTACCGCGGTCGGCCGGGAGCCTTCCCGTCCCGCGCGGCGCTGGGCTCGGCCTGGCGGGCGTACCGGGGCGAGGCGCCGACCCACCCGGCCGCCGCCGGCGCGCGACCGCTGTACAGCACGCCGGACGAGGCCGAGGACCTCACCGGGGTTGCCCCGGCGATCCTCGTGGTCGGCTCGCTCGACCCGGTCGTGGACGACGTCCGCGACTACGCCCGCCGACTGCGCGCCGCCGGCGTCCCGATCGACCTGCACGAACTCGCCGGCACCGGGCATGGCGCCTTCCTGACCGACCCGGCCTTCCGACACCGCCTGGGCACCGCGTACGCCGCGGCCCACCGCACCGCGTCCCCGAGGAGGACCCGATGAACACCACCGCTCTGCTGCGGCACTTCGCGGACCTGCGCGATGGCACCCACGGCGACGTGGTCTCGCGCCGGGACAAGGAAAGGCTGTTCGGCGCGGCCGTCGCGCTGCTCGACCCACAGGCCCGCCGGGCGCTCGCCGAACTGGACGCCGACCTGCTGCTGGGCACCGGCGAGTACACCGCGAGCGGCGTCCGACGCGCGCCGGACGGCGGCTTGGAGGCGATCTGGGCGCTGTCCTGGCCCGAGCAGCGCGCGGCCGGCGTCCCGCCGATCACGCTGCGGGCGGTCTACGGCGCCGGCTTCCATCACCCGCACCTACGCGGCGGCACGGTCCGGGAATGGCCGCTGAACGTGTTCACCCCCGAGCAGGCCATCGAGGAACTGCCCACGCTGCGCACGATCGCCGCCGCCGATTTGCACAACCTGGTCTTCCTGCGGGACTTCCGGATCGTCCCGGCGACGACGCGACCGACGGGTGGCGAGCGGGTGCTTGGGGGTGCGGGGAGGGCTGAGAGCGGTGCTCGCGGGGAGAGCGGTGCTCGTGTTGAGAGCAGTGCTCGCGAGGAGAGCACTGCTCTCGACGTGAGCGCTGGTCAGGTCGAGAGCGCTGCTCGCGAGGAGAGCACCACTCACGTTGAGAGCAGTGGTCACCACGAGAGCACTGCTCACGAAGAGAGCGCCGCCCGTGTTGAGAGCGCTGCTCACAGCGAGAGCGCTGTTCACGAAGAGAGCGCCGCTCACGAAGAGAGCACTGCTCGCGTTGAGAGCACCACCACCCACGCCGCACACGCCGTGCGCATCGAGAACGGAGCTTGATCATGTCCATCCGCCTCTCCGTCCTGGACCAGTCGCCGATCCCCGCGGGCGGTACGCCGGCCGACGCGCTCACCGCGACTCTCGACCTGGCCCGTACCGTCGACCGGCTGGGCTACCACCGCTACTGGGTGGCCGAGCACCACGGCTCGCCGAGCTTCGCCGGTACCGCGCCCGAGGTCTTGGTCGCGACGCTGCTTGCGCACACTCACCGGCTGCGGGTGGGCAGCGGCGGGGTGTTGCTGCCGCGCTACGCGCCGGCCAAGCCGGCCGAGGTCTTCCGGGTGCTGGCCGCGTTGTATCCGGACCGGGTGGACCTGGGGATCGGCCGCGCGGGTGGCCCGGCCGACCGTTTTCCACAGCAGGTGGCCGAACTGCTCGGGCACCTGGGCGACCCGGCGCAGGACTTCCCCGGGTACGTCCCGCCGCCGGTGTGGCTGCTCGGCGCGGGTACCCGATCCGCCGCCCTCGCCGCCGAACTGGGCACCCACTTCGCGTTCGCGCACTTCTTCAACCCCGGGCTCGGTGTCGGCGCGCTGGACACGTTCCGCGCGGGGCCGGCGGGCGCGGACCGTACTCGCGCCGCCCTCGCGGTCCGCACGATCGTCGCGGACACCGAGGCCGACGCGAGCGAATTGGGCTCGGCGTACCTGCTCTGGCGCAGCCGCAAGGACCTCGGCTTCGACGAGCCCTTCCCGGACCGGGCGCGCACCCGCGCGCACCGCTGGACCGGCGCCGAGCGCGAGCGGGCCGGGCACAACGCGCGTGCGTTGCTGACCGGGACGCCCGAGCGGGTCCGGGCCGGGCTGGACGAGTTGGCCGACCGGCACGGGGTGGACGAGCTGGTGGTCAACACGTTCACCCACGACCCGGCCGACCGGGAGCGCTCGTACCGACTGCTGGCCGAGGTCTACGGCACGGTCGAGGCCGCCGGCACGCCGCTGCGGGGAGCCGCGTGACGCGACGATCGCGGATCGCACCGGCAGCACCGGTGCACCGGTCGCGTGGATCGGACTGGTCGCACCGGTTGCGCAGGTCGGACCGGTCGCACCGGTCGAAGGGGAAAGCCGGCGTGCGTGGACCTCGGGCCGCGGGCGCCGGCTTTTTGCCGCCCTATCGCGTGCACTATGCAGCTACTTGTAGGATGACTGGGCAACCCCACGAATTCGGGAGAGTCCATGTCGCTTCAGGCAGCCGGCCGGCGATCCCTCGTCGACGACGCGATCGACCAGCTCCGTGCCCAACTGAAGGCCGGGACCTGGCCGATCGGCGCGCGCATCCCGAGCGAGAGCGTGATCGCCGAGCGGCTCCGGGTCGGCCGGAACACCGTGCGCGAGGCGATCAGGGTGCTCGTGCACGCCGGGATGCTGGAGTCGCGCCAGGGCGACGGGACCTACGTACGCTCGACCACCGACCCCGGCGACCTGGTCCGCCGGATCGAACACGCCGACCTGCGGGACATCTTCGAGATGCGCCGAGCGCTGGACGTGGAGGCCGCCCGGCTCGCCGCGCAGCGCCGGGACACCGCGGACCTGGACCGGATCCGGGCCGCTCTGAGCAGGCGCGGCGCGGCCGACGGCAGCGCGGACACCCCGGAACCGCACGACTTCGACCGGGGCGACGTGGCCGAGGGCGAGTTGGACGACCTGGTCGAGCAGGACGTGGCCTTCCACACCGCGATCGCCATCGCGTCGCACAACTCGGCGTTGGTCTCCACCTACCGCTGGTTCAGCGACTCGTTGTGGCGCAGCATCCGCACGGTGGTCGGCGACGGCACCCTGCCGGACGCGTCGCACGCCCTGCACGTGGCGTTGGCCGACGCGATCGAGGCGGGCGATCCGGACGCGGCCGAACGCGCCGTGCGGCGCATCCTCGAACCTGCCGTGATCGCCCTGGACGCACTGCTGCACGACCCGACAGGGCACCACCCCATGGAGCACGACGCATGAGCACGACCGAACTGCGCATACCCCCGACCGGCAGGTCCGGCCGGACCGGCACGAGCACCGCGCGGGCGACCGGCGGCGCGCTGCTGCTCGCCGGCATCGTGCTGATCGCGCTCAACATGCGGGCCGGGCTCTCCAGTGTGTCGCCGCTGGTGGGCGAACTGCGCGAGGTGTTCCACCTGTCCGCGACCACGGGCAGCCTGATCACCGCGATACCCGTGCTGTTCCTGGGCCTGATCTCGCCGCTCGCGCCGATCGCGGCCCGCCGGTACGGCACCGAGACGGTGCTGCTCGGCGCGCTCGTCGTGGTGGGCGTCGGGATCCTGCTGCGGGTGATTCCCGACCTGACCGCGCTGTTCGCGGGCGGCGCGCTCGTGGGTGCCGGGATCGCGGTGCTGAACGTGCTGATGCCGGGTGTGGTCAAGCGCGAGTTCCCGCATCGGGCGGCGGCGATGATCGGCGTGTACAGCGCGGCCATGGTGTTCGGCGCGGCGGTCTCGGCCGGCGCGACGGTGCCGCTGGAGAAGGCGATCGGGCACGGCTGGCAGCCGGCGCTCGGCGTCTGGGCGCTGCTCGCCTTCGCGGCGGTGGCGGTCTGGCTGCCGCACGTGCGCCGTCGGCGCGGGAGCGTCGCGGCGGCGATGCCGCACGTGCCGGGTCTGTGGAGGTCGCCGCTGGCCTGGCTGGTGACCGGCTTCATGGGCCTGCAGTCGCTGTTGTTCTACGTACTGCTGGCGTGGATGCCGACCATCCTCACCGACAACGGGATGGGCAAGGGCACCGCGGCGACGATCTTCGCGTTCAACACGTTCGTCCAGATCCCGGCCTCGCTCGCGGGGTCGATCATCGCCGGTCGGATGCGCAACCAGAGCCCGTTGGTGATCGCCTCGATCGGGCTGGTCGCGGCCGGCTACGTGGGGCTGATGGTCGCGCCGACGGGCGGTGCGTGGTTGTGGGCGGTGCTCCTGGGGCTGGGGCAGGGCGGCGCGGTCTCGCTCGCGCTGACCCTGATCGTGCTGCGCTCGCCGGATCCGAACACGGCCGCGCAACTGTCCGGGATGGCCCAGGCGGTCGGGTACGTGCTCGCCGCGTTCGGGCCGTTGGCCGCCGGGGCGCTGCGTCAGGCGACCGACGGGTGGACCGTGCCGATCGTGTTGATGCTGGTGTTGTGCGTGTGCGCCCTCGCCTGCGGGGTGGGCGCCTCGCGCCCGATGCACGTGCGCGTGGCGCGCGAGGTCGTGCCGGGCGATCGTGCACCCGTCGGGTGAGGTGGGACTAGGCTCGGCTCGCCGGAACGGGCGCTCAGTGGTCGGGGAACAGCCGTTCCAGGACCACCGCGACGCCGTCGTCCATGTTGGACAGGGTCACCTCGTCCGCCACGGCGAGCAGCTCGGCGTGGGCGTTGGCCATCGCGACGCCGTGTGCCACCCACTTGAACATCGCGACGTCGTTGGGCATGTCGCCGAACGCGATGGTGTCCGCGGCCCTGGCCCCCAGCTTGCGCGCGGCCAGGGACAGGCCGACCGCCTTGCTCAGGCCCAGGGGCAACAGCTCGACGATGCCCGTCCCGGCGTGCGTGACGTCCACCAGACCGGCGCAGATCTTGCGCGCGCACGCGGTCAACCGGTCGTCGTCGTAGTCCTCGTGGTGCAGGTAGAGCTTGAGGATCGGCTCCGACCACAACTCGTCGCGTTCTCGGACCACACGCACCGGCAACAACGGGTTGTACGGGTAGCCGTGCTCCACCACGATCTCGCCGCACAGGCCATCCCGGCTGACCGCGAACCGCACCGCGCCCAGCTCCTCGGTCAACCGCTCGGTGGCGAGCCTGGCCAACTGTCGGTCCAGCGTGACCGACGTGAGCAGTCGGTCCTCGCCCGCGTGGTAGACCTGCGCGCCCTGCCCGCACACCGCGAGGCCCCGGTAGCCCAGCGCCTGGAACACCGGACGGGTCCAGGTCACCGCCCGCCCGGTCACTATCACGTGCTTCGCGCCGGCCGCGGTGACCCGGGCCAACGCCGCACGATTGCGCTCCGAGACGGTGTGGTCCTCGCGCAGGAGCGTGCCGTCCAGGTCGGTGGCGACCAGGGAGAAGGTCACGCCTGCACCGGTTCCAGCACCTCACGGCCGCCGAGGAAGGGACGCAGCGCCTCGGGTACGACGACCGAGCCGTCCGCCCGCTGGTGGTTCTCCAGGATCGCCACGATCGTGCGCGGCACCGCGCACAGCGTGCCGTTGAGCGTGGCCAGCGGGCGGGTGCCCTGCTCGTCGCGCATCCGCACCTGGAGCCGGCGGGCCTGGAACTCGGTGCAGTTCGAGGTGGACGTGACCTCGCGGTACTTGCCCTGGGTCGGAATCCACGCCTCGATGTCGAACTTGCGCGCGGCCGAGGAGCCGAGGTCGCCGGACGCGACGTCGATCACCCGGTAGGGCAGTTCGAGCCGGTTCAGGAACTCCTTCTCCCACGCCAGCAGACGCCGGTGCTCCGCCTCGGCCTCCTCGGGCGCGACGAAGCAGAACATCTCGACCTTGTCGAACTGGTGCACCCGGATGATGCCGCGGGTGTCCTTGCCGTACGTACCGGCCTCGCGGCGGAAGCACGGCGAGAAGCCGGCGTAGCGCAGCGGCAGTTCGGCGGCCGGGATGATCTCGTCCATGTGGTACGCCGCGAGCGGTACCTCGGCGGTGCCCACGAGGTAGTAGTCGTCGGCCTCGAGGTGGAACACGTTCTCCGCGGCCTGGCCGAGGAAGCCGGTGCCCTCCATCGCGGGCGGGCGCACCAGCGCGGGCGTCAGCATCGGCGTGAAGCCGGCCTCGGTCGCCTGCGCGATCGCCATGTTGACCAGCGCGAGTTCGAGGAGCGCGCCGATGCCGGTCAGGTAGTAGAAGCGCGAGCCGGAGACCTTCGCGGCCCGCTCGACGTCGATCGCCTTGAGCACGCGACCCAACTCGACGTGGTCGCGCGGCTCGAAGCCCTCGGCCGCGAAGTCGCGCGGGGTGCCGATCTCCTCGATCGTGACGAAGTCTTCCTCGCCGCCGACCGGTGCGTCCGGGTCGATCAGGTTGGCCAGCGCCTTGAGCAGCCGGTCGGTCTCGGCCTTGGCCTCGGCCTGCTCCGCGTCGGCGCTCTTGACCTCACCGGCCAGCGCCTGGGCCCGGGTCAGCAATTCCTGCCGCTCGTCGCCCTTGGCCTTGGAGACCTGCTTGCCCATCGACTTCTGCTCGTTGCGCAGCGCGTCGAACCGGGAGCCCGACGAGCGGCGGAGCTCATCCGCCGCGAGCAGCGCGTCGACGATGGTCTCGTCCTCGCCGCGAGCGCGCTGCGAAGCGCGGACACGGTCGGGATCCTCACGGAGCAGTCGCAGGTCGATCACACCCGAAGCCTACCGGGGGACCGCCAACGGATTTCCCGAGTGCGTCGAAGCCGATGGCGGGTGAATGAAGTGACGGGCGGGATTCGGGCTAAGAATGAGAGATGACCTCCACCCCGACCTGGACCAGAAGGCGCCTCGACCCCGACCGACGGTTCGGCCTCAGGATGACCCTGGTCGCACTCGCCCTGCTCGTGGGCGCCCTGCCGTTCGGGCTGCTCGCCCTCCTGGTGGAAACCAAGTGGTCGCCGCTGCTCGACCTGGACAAGGACGTCGCGACCGGGCTGAACGACTGGGTCCGCGAGCATCCCGGATGGCAGCACGCGCTGCGGATCCTCAGTGACTGGGTCTGGGATCCGAACATGTACCGCCTCCTGGTCGCGATCATGTGCGTGTGGTTGTGGTGGCGCGGCGCCCGTCGGCTGGTGGTGTGGGCGGTCGTCACGATGGCGGTCGGCGGGCTGCTGGGCGCGATGTTCAAACTCGTCTTCACCCGGGCCCGGCCGAATCTGCCCAACCCGGTCGATCACGCGGGCGGTTGGTCCTTCCCGTCCGGGCACGCGTTGATGGGCGTGGTCGGCCCCGGAGTGCTGCTGTTGGCGCTGCTGCCGCTGATCCCGCGGGCGTGCCGGCCGATCGCGTGGGTGGTCGCGATCGCATCGGCGGTGGGTGTCGGGTTCACCCGGGTCGCACTCGGTGTGCACTACGTCACGGACGTGCTCGGCGGCTGGGTCCTCGGCCTGATAGTGCTCGCCGCGACGTCCGCGGTCTTTGAATGGTGGCGTCGCGACGCCGGACTGCGGGATGTGGACGCGACCGACGAGGGGCTGGAACCGGAGATCGACGGGCACGATCCGGATCCGGAGATTCGGCACATTAGGCCCGGAACGGAGGGGCACTCTTCGGATCGGCGGAACTGAAGGATCCGTGGCCGGGTAAGAATGTCGGTCATGCTGACCGAAGCAGGACGGTTCCTGCGCCGTATCGTCCTGCCCCTTGCCATATTGACCTTCGTCATGGTCGGCCTCGGTCTGCTGATCACCAAGAGCCTGGACGGTGTCTGGCCGTTCACGATCGAGGACGACCTCGACCGCACCTTCGCCGAGCATCGCTCGGGGGGCTGGAACGACGTCACCCACGTGTTCTCCACCCTGGCCGACACCCGTGTGATCATCGCCACCACGCTGCTCGCGGCGGTGGTGGCCCGGATCGTCGGCCACTCCTGGCGCGGCCCGCTGTTCCTGGCCTGTTCGGTGGCCGGTCAGGCCCTGGTGTTCTTCCTCGTGCAACTCTTCGTCTCGCGGGACCGGCCGGACGTGCCGCGCCTGGACGAGGCCGCCGCGACGTCGAGCTTCCCCTCCGGGCACACCGGCGCCGCGTTCGCGTTGTACGCCGGGCTGGCGGTGCTGCTGGCGAGCCGGCTGCGCGGGCGCGCGGTGGTCGCCCTGGTGTGGGTGCTGCTCGGCGCGGTGCCGCTGGCGGTGGCCGGGAGCCGGATGTACCGGGGCATGCACCACCTCAGCGACGTGCTGATGTCGCTGCTGTACGCGAGCGTTGTGCTGGCGGTGATGAACCGCGCGCTGTTGTCCCCGAAATCGATCTGGGGATTTCGATCCCGCCGGCGCGAGGCGCCGCAGGGGGCGGACGGCGGACGGCCGCGCGCGGCGCTGGTGGTCAACCCGATCAAGCTCGACGTCGCCGAGTCGCGCACCCGGATCGACCGGATCATGCAGGACGCCGGGTGGGCCGAGCCGCTGTGGCTGGAGACGACCGTGCTCGACCCCGGCGCCGGGGTGACCGCCAAGGCGCTGGCCGAGGGGGTCGACCTGGTCATAGCGGCGGGCGGCGACGGCACGATCCGCGAGTGCGCCGGCGCGCTGGCCGGTACGGACACCCCGCTCGCGGTGATCCCGGCGGGCACCGGCAACCTGCTCGCGCGCAACCTCGGGCTGCCGATCGACGTGGCCGACGCGCTGCACGTCGCGATGCACGGGCGCGACCGGCGGATCGACCTGGGCACGGTGGACCCGGACGAAGAACTCGCCGGCACCGCGGGCGTGGAACCGCGCTGCTTCACCGCGATGGCCGGCATCGGCCTGGACGCGGCGATGGTCGCGGACGCGCCGGACGCGCTCAAGAAGAAGGTCGGCTGGCCCGCGTACGTGGTCTCCGGGGCCCGGCACCTGCGCGATCGGCGGATGCGGGTGACGCTGACCGTCGACGACGGCGAGCCGATCCGGCGGCGGGCCCGAATGGTGCTGGTCGGCAACGTCGGCGCGCTCCAGGCCGGCATGCAACTGCTGCCCGGGGCCACGCCGGACGACGGGCTCCTGGACGTCGTGGTGTTCGCGCCGTACGGGATGACCGGCTGGGCGCACGCCACGGTGCGGGTGATAGGCCGGCGCCGTGACCAGGAGCCGGCCGTGGTGCCGGTCAAGCAGCAACGGCTGCGCCCGATCGAGCACTTCACCGGTCACCGGGTGCTGATCGAGACCGATCGCCCGGAGCCGCGCGAGTTGGACGGCGACCCGATCGGGCCCGGCACCCGGCTCTCGGTCCGGATCCGGCCCGGCTCGCTCACGGTGCGTGTTCCCTGAGGCCTTGCCGCGGAGCGTCGACTCAGATCCCGCCGCCGCGAGCGCGCGCCAGCCACTCGCTCGCGTTCGCGAACTCGGCGTCCGAGGTCCCGCGACGCAGCGTCGGACGGACCTGGTCGGCACGCGGATAGGACCCGAGGAAGCGCACCGCCGCGCACACCCGACGCAGCCCCATCAGCGCCTCGCCGACCCGCGCGTCCGCGACATGGCCCTCGGCGTCCATCGAGAAGAAGTAGTGCCCCAGCCCGTCCCCGGTCGGCCGCGACTCGATCCTGGTCAGGTTGACCCCGCGGACCGCGAACTCCTGGAGGATCTCCAGCAGCGCGCCCGGGTGGTCGTCCACGATGTACGCGACCACCGTGGTGCGGTCCGCGCCGGTGGGCCGGGTGGGCCGGTCCGGGCGCTCGACCAGCACGAAGCGGGTGACCGCGCCCTCGACGTCGTGGATGTCGGTGATCAGCGGCACCAGGCCGTACGGCGCGGCCGCGAACTCGCCCGCCAGGGCCGCGTCGTAGCGCCCCTCCTGGACCAGCCGGGCGGCGTCGGCATTGGACGCGGACGAGTACCAGTGCGCGTCGGGCAGGTTCGTCGTGAGCCAGTTGCGCACCTGCGGTTGCGCGTGCGAGTGGCTGGAGATGGTCTTGATGTCGTCCAGGCCCACGCCCGGACGCACCAACAGCGCGAACGCGATCGGCAGCAGCACCTCGGCGGTGATCACCAGCGGGGCGCCGGTCGCCAACTCGTCCAGCGTGATGGACACCGCGCCCTCGACCGAGTTCTCCAGCGCGACCACCGCGCCGTCGGCGTCGCCGCGCCGGACCGCGTCCAGGGCGGCGGGCACCGACTCCATCGGGGTGACCTCGGCGTGCTCCGCGCCGGGCAGCGTACGCAGCGCGGCCTCGGTAAAGGTGCCCGCGGGGCCGAGGTAGGTCCAGCGGGGCGCGGCGGCGGGCGTACGAGCGTCGGACATGTCGTCACTGTACTGAGCCGGCCGGCGTGTATCGGCCGTGTTCCGGGGTGCGGACGGGTGGGCTGCGACGGTTGCGGGAGGCGGGTGCCCGCGGTGTGTGCACGCGTTGTGGACTGTGGACGCCCGCGCTGCGCGGTACCGCCGAGAGGGTGAGGCTGGGCCTGTGGAAAACGCCGCGATACTGCTCCCGGTGACCCCCACCCTGGGGATCGTCACCGTGCTGCTCCTGGTCGTCGCCATGGCGGTCGCGGGGGTGGCGCGACTGGGCCACGGCCGGGCGGTGGTGGTGGCCGGGCTCCGGGCGACGGCGCAGTTGCTCGCGGTGTCCTTCGTCATCACACACGCGGTGGACCGACTCGGCTTCGCGGGTCTGTTCGTGGTGATGATGTACACCGTCGCGGCCTTGACAGCGGCCGGGCGGGTGACCGCGAACCGACGGTTGTTCTGGCCCGCGGTGCCGATCGTGACGGCGACGGCGCCGACTCTGGTCCTGCTGTGGGCGACCGGTCTGCTGCCTGCCGAGGGCATCGTGCTGATCCCGATCGCGGGCATCCTGATCGGCGGTGCGATGACCGCGACGGTGCTGGCGGGGCGGCGGGCGCTGGAGGAGTTGGCACAGCGCCACGGTGAGGTCGAAGCGGCTCTGACCTTGGGTTTCTCCGATCGCGACGCGGCGATGGAGATCTGTCGGCCGACCGCGGCGGGGGCGCTGATCCCGGCTCTGGACCAGACCAGGACGGTGGGGTTGGTGACCCTGCCCGGGGCCTTCGTGGGCATGTTGCTCGGCGGGGCGACACCGCTGCAGGCGGGGGCGGTGCAGTTGTTCGTGTTGGTCGCGCTGCTTCAGGTCCAGGCGGTCGCGGTGGCTTTGACCATCGAGTTGGCGGCGCGGGGGCGGCTGGCGCGGACGCAGTCGGGTCAGGGGCACAAGGGCGGCTCGGGCACGTAGCGGTAGGTCTGGCCGCGCACCGCCGAGCGCATGGTCGAGTCGCTCACACCGTGCTCGCGAGCGAGGCGATAGACCGACACCCCGTCCCGGGCCCGACGCCGGCACTCGGCGACGACCTCGGGGGTGAGACGACGCCGATCACCGGGTGTGGGTAGTTGCGCGGGCCTGTGGATAACCCTGTGGAAATCGCTGTGGAGAACTTGGGTGGGGCTGTGGGTTTCCGAGGTGGGAGGGGGCGCGTTAGAGGTAACTGTGGACAACGGAGCCGCCGACTCGAACCCGGTGGTGAGGCGGGCGACGGCCATGGTGTTGATCTCGATCGCCTTGGTGAGATCGCCGGTGCGGGCGGCGAGATCGGTGATCGAACCGATCGCGCGGGAGAGCAGCGCATCCATGTTTTCGCTGGTGGCGGGGGTGTAGCGGCCGGTTCGGCGGATGGTGGGGAGGACGTCGTGGGTGACCCAGCGGCGGAAGGGTTTGGCCTCGGGCTTGTTGCTGCGCAGGATCAGTGTGTAGAGCCCCGACTCGCTGACGAAGGTCATGTTCGGATTGCCCCGATTGGTACTGTAAGAATTGCTTACATTACCCTCCTGACCTGCGGTTTTGTGGACGACAACCGTGCTCTTCTCGTCCGGATCGAGGGCGCTGACCGCCCGGCGCGAGTTGGACTGGAATGCCAGCACCGTGCACACGTCGGCGGCACAGAACCAGGGATCTCCGTCGATCATGGCGACGCGCACCTGGTCCCTGCCGGCAAAAGTGAAAACCTCAATTGCGTTCGCGTGGCTCATCTCGGCCCCTTGCTCGGGTCGGCGGCGCCGTTTGTCCCGATTAATTCCGTACGGATTTGACACAGTATTCGCCTGACCTGCGGATTCACGGGCGATTTTGTGGTCACCGCGATGCCCACATGTCGGCCGGTGCCACCCACCGCTTCGAGCCGCCCGCGTCCCCCGAACGGCTCATTGCGTTCGCCCATACGTATGAACGAGCGGTAGGCGGTGGGGTTACGCGCCGGTTGGTGAGTCTGTTCGCCCTCGGGGGATTCGCAGGGCTCGGCGACGGAGTGACGGCTTTCGGTGGGTATCGTTTGATTGCATTGAGTGATCAGGCAACCACTGGGAGGGGTTTTGGCTGGTGGTGGCGGTGAGGGTGGGGGCGGCGCGGCGATTCGGGTCGAGACGGGGGCGTTGCGGCAAGGAGCCACGGTGGCTCGGGAGGTGGCGGGAGCACTGCGGCGGGCGGCCGGAGGGCCGAGTGCGGGGGTCTCGGGGTGTCCGGGGTTCGCGGTCGCGGGGGCGGCGGTGGCGCTGACGGTGGTGTGGGCGGATCATCTGCGGGCGCTCGGCGACGGGTACGGCGTTGTCGGCGACGTGTTGTGGACGAACGCCGACGCGCACGATCGCACCGATCAGGCGGTCGCGGGTGCGTTCGCCGGGGCGCGGCCCTGATGGTGACGCTGGCTCAACTGCGCGACGCCGCGTTGGGTGGCCTGGACCGTGCGGTGGTCGAGTGGACCGACCTGGCGGCCGCGTTGGACGGGTTGGTCGGGCGGGCGACTACAGGGGTGGGCGGGCCGCTGCGAGCTTCGCGCTGGGAGGGTGCGGACGCGGACGCGGCGGCATGGGGGTTGGCCGCGCGTGGTGAGCAGGTGATGGTGGCGGCGCAGGAGGCCCGGTGCGTGCTCACCGTCCTGGACACGGCGGCCGACCAACTCCGGAACGCGCAGCGCGATTTGTGGGCGGGATTGGCGGAGGCGGCGGCTGCGGGATTCACCGTGTTCGAGGACGGGCGGATGGAGCCGGCCGATCCGACGAGCCGTGCCGACGCGGCGATGATCTCGCGGCGGCACGAGTTGGAGCAGCTCCTGGCCGCGCCGGTCCGGAAGGCGACCGAGGTCGACACGCACTGCGCGGAGACGTTGGCCCGGCTGTATCCGACGGGGACGGCCGACTGGGCGGACACGGCCGCCGACGGCACGTGCGTGATGGCGTTGGCGGGTTTGGACCTCGCCACCATTCCGAGGGGCGATCCGGTCGCTGCGGCCAAGTGGTGGGCGGGGCTGAATCCTTCGGAGCGGGCGATGTATCTGGCCGGCTATCCGGCGGTGCTGGGGGTGATGGACGGGTTGCCGACGGAGATCCGGGACCGCGCCAATCGGGTCGCGCTGGCCGAGGCGAAGGCCGGGCTCGTCGCCGAACTTGCTACCGCGCGTGCCAAGCGGGACGCGGCGGGCCGCACCGACGACGCGAAGTGGCGCCTCCGAGTCACGGCGCTCAAGGAACGCCTGGCGGCGATCGAGGGTTTGGAGGCGACGTTGCGCTCGGGCGACGACCTCTACCTGATGGGCTTCAGCGCCAAGGGCGACGGCCGCGCAATCGTCGCCATCGGCAACCCCGACACAGCTGCCCACACAGCGGTCTACGTTCCGGGGACGGGAGCGGGATTGGCGAGAATTGGTTCGCATGTCAGCAGGATGCGGAGTCTTTGGTTGGCTACCCAGCAAATGACGGACCCGGGCGAGGTATCTGCGATTACATGGATAGGGTATGACGCTCCTGACACATTGACGCATGCCATAAGTACGTCGTATGCCGACACTGCGGCGCCTGTCTTCGTGAACTTCTTGAGGGGAGTTGGCGTTTCCCAGGGAATTGACTCGAATAATCACGTGACGGTAATTGGTCATAGCTATGGTTCTGTCGTTCTGGGGCAAGCGGCGCATCACAGTGGGGGACTTGCTGCGAAAGACATTATCATTGCCGGAAGTCCGGGGGTGCATGTAACTCGCGCAGCACATCTTCATATTAACCCGCATCACGTTTGGGTGGCGGCGGCGGAGAATGATGTGGTTACCGGACTCGGCTCTGGAGCGCATGCGCCGGTTGATGGTAGGAGGCCCCGGCGGGTTACCCCGGATGATTCAGGGTTTGGAGCGAATCGTATTACCACCGACGGGGCTGACGGGCACAGTGAGTACTGGTCTGCGCGTCATTCGGCCAGCTTGGATAATCAGGCCGCGATTGTTTCCGGAAACTATGAGGATGTTCGCCTTCTGTGGGGGGATCGCCCATGAGACGCTGCTTCTACGTTCTCTCGCTCGTCGGATTCCTAGTCAGCTGTAGTGGGAGCAGCGGAGATAGTCTCTCTGACGGTGATCCTGCCTATGTAAAGGTCAGAGAGTCGCTGCGGGTGACGTCCAGCAGAGTCTTGGACGGTTTGGGAGTCCAAGGGAATCACCAGGCCAAAGATGTCTTTCATGTATCCGGCTGCGAATCTGACCTGGAAGGAAGCGAGAAGGTTTGGGAAGCGGCCCATTTTTGGCAGATCGATCAGGTTGATGCTGTCGATGTTGGCTCGTCTATCCAGCGCCTCCGTGACAGCCTTGAAGTTCAGGGCTGGACCATCGTCGACTACGCTCATGCTCCGGAAGTAAAGAATACAGTTATGCGAGCGCAAGACCCTAAGGCCGGGTACGTAGTGCGAGCTATCGGTGTGCAGGAAAAGAATCGCGTCGCGGTTCGTGTTTCCGCGCCCTGCTTTAAAGCGTCGGATGGTTCGTAGGGGGCCGGAGACGGAAGAAGGCCCAGAAAGTGATTGATGCGAGTGCGGCGGTGGCGAAGAGGATTGTGGAGCGGAGCCACATGTCTCGGGTGAGGCCGTTGGCGGCGCCCGTGGGGTCGAGGAGGGCCAGGACGAACAGGAACAGGGCCAAGGCGTAGATCGCCGCCCAGGCCCAGCGGTTCCATTGCCACAGGGCGTGGCCGTCCATGAAGCGCATCGGCAGCAGGCCGAAGACCAGGCCGACCACCGCCGCCACGAAGCACTGGGTGAGCACGTCCTCGGCGAAGACCCAGCCGAAGGGCGCGCCGTCCGATTCGTTCAGGACGTGGGTCACCGGGATGCGCCACACCCACGCGACCAACGCGAGGCCCGCCAGGGACCAGGAGCCGAGGGCTATCGCGCGGCCCTCGTCCGAGGGAGCCAGCCGCCGCAGGCCGGCC
Organism: Embleya sp. NPDC025285; assembly: GCF_055558835.1. Taxonomy (NCBI): domain Bacteria; kingdom Bacillati; phylum Actinomycetota; class Actinomycetes; order Kitasatosporales; family Streptomycetaceae; genus Embleya; species Embleya sp. NPDC025285. The sequence continues at coordinate 70,585 of NZ_JBVHLU010000008.1, read as the reverse complement.
GAGGTGAAGGCGAGGAACAGCCCGTACACATAGCCCGGCGTCAGATGCAGCAGCCGCGATGCCACGGCCAGCACCAGGGCGACGCCCAGTGCTCCCGGAACCAGCCGAGGCAGGGCCCGGATGCGGGAGATACGCCTTCGGTAGGCCTCCGCCGAACCCTCGTACACCAGCACGCCCAGCGGAACCGCCGCCACCAGTGCCAGCGCGAGCGCGGCGGTGCCCGCGTTCCAGCCCGTACCGGGTTCGACCGCGACGCAGAACGCGGCCGAGAGCAGCACGAAGACGAGCACCTGCAACTCGGGCATGCGCGGCTGCGATCGCGGGCGCGCGGCCCCCGGGCGCAGGCGGCGTCGGATCCGAAGCCGGTTCTGCTCCCACGTCTTGTTGAACAGCTCGGCCGAGAAGCCAAGCACCGGAAGCGCCACCACCGCCGTCGCGCCGGCCAGCACCACCGGCCGGGGCTCGTCGAACAACGCGCTCGGGCTCGGCAGGTTCACCGCAGCCTCGGACCGCTCCGAGACCGCGCTCGTCCCGGCCGCGCCCAGCACCGCGACCCGTACCGAGAAGTCACCGTCGTAGCCCGCGCCAGTCGCGCACGCGACGGTCAACATCCCTTCTCCACCCGGGAGTTCGCGCGGTACCCGAATCTCGCTCGCGAACCGCCCGTCGGCGGCCACCGGCACCGTCCCCAGCACGGTGCCGCGATGACGCACCGTCAGTGTCCCGGCCCCGCCGTCGACCGGCCGACCGCACGTGACGAACCCGCTGCCCTCGACGCGCAACGGCCGACCGGCCGTCGGCTGCGTGGGCGTCAGCGTCAATTCGGGCCGGGCGACCTGGAAGTCGGCGCGCTGGACGACCCCGTTGTCCGGCATGCCCGCGCCCTGCGCGAAGCAGGTCACGGTGATCGGGCGTGGGCCGCGATCGGGTCCGTCCGGCACGATGAAGCGCTGGGCCTCGGCACCGGTGCCCGAGATGCTGAGCTTGGCGAGGTCGCGTCCACCCCACGTCACGCGTGCGTCGTCGCTCGCGTTCGCGTCCCCGCAGCGCAGGTCGGTCCACAGCGTGACCTCGGTGCCGGGCACGCCGGTGGCCGGCTCCAGCACGAGGTGCCTGGTGCGCAGGTCGGCCGGTGGGGTACGGGTCTCCTCGGGACGAAACGCGTTGATCTCGATCGCCGTCTCCGCGAGGGCCTTCTCCTGCCCCGGACAGCGCACCGCGATCCGGTTCACCGGCCGGTCCGTGCTCGCTGCCCCGTTCGAGCTGAAGGTCGGGGCGAGCATCGTGTGCCGGAACGCGATCGAGTCCCCGTGCGCGGTGTCCACCGGCAGGTCGGCCGCGAGCAGGTCGAGGTACTCCCCGGAGCTGCCGCCGTTGGCCGACAGGAGGTAGACGTCCACCTTGTTCGTCGGGCAGCCGGCCAGCCCGAATCCTCGGATCGCCACGGAATCTCCCGGTCGCACCGGGCCGGGTGTCACGCTCACCGTGGCGCTCGTGGCGCTCGTGGCGCTCGTGGCGCTCGTGGCGCTCGTGGCGCTCGTGGCGCTCGTGGCGCTCGTGGCGCTCGTGGCGCTCGTGGCGCTCGTGGT
>NZ_JBVHLU010000008.1:21912-68899 GCF_055558835.1 Embleya sp. NPDC025285 | reverse complement strand
GGCGCCGGCGGCCGAAGTTCCGAACGCGAGGGGCGCCAGGGTCAGGGCCACAGCCCCGATTCCCATGCCGAGCGCGGCCCGCATCCGCAGCAGTGTCCTGTTCATGGTCCCCGTTCCCCGTAGCCGAGCACCGATGATGATGCCGGCCATTCCGCTTTCGTGACCCCTTGTCCGCCAGGTCCACAATTCCTGGGGCCGGGTGCGGTATGGGTGCGGATCGGGTTCAGGCGCGGCGGTCGACGAACGTCTCCAGGCCGTCGAGCAGGAGGCGCAGGCCGAACTCGAACACCGCCTCGCCGTCCTGGGTGAAGCTGTCCTCGGCGAGCGCGGCCAACCTCGGGTAGCGCCCGCTCGTCATCGCCGCGTTCAGCAGGGGAGCCTGCGCGGCCCAGAACTGTTCGTCGCTGACCCCGGTGCGCTGCGCCGCGTGCACGGTGTTGAAATGGGTGCGCGCCATGCCGCTCACATAGCCGCCGTCGATGATCGACAGGACGGTCATCTTCTCCCGGTCGGACAGCGCCGCGTCGCCGATCGCGGCCAGCGTCAGCTCCAGGGCCTCGAGCGAGTTGGGTCCCAGCACCGGCCTCGCCTGATCGACGCCGAGCAGCCACGGGTGGCGGTTGTACATCTGCCAGATGCCGCGCGCGACCTGCTCCAGGGCCCCGCGCCAGCCGAGTTCGGGGGGAAACTCGGCGTCGCCCGGCGCGTTGACCTTGTCGACCATCAGGTCGAGCAGTTCGGCCTTGCCCGGGACGTAGCGGTAGAGCGACATCGTGCCGGACCCGATCTCGGCGGCCACGCGCCGCATCGACACCGCGTCCAGCCCCTCGGCGTCGGCGACGGCGATCGCGGCCGTGACGATCCGGTCCAGGGTCAGCGCCGGTTTGGGGCCTCGGGCCGGTTTCCGGTCCACGCCCCACAACAGTTCGAGGCTGCGTGCGAGATCGCCGCCGCCGGTGTGGTCGGTGCTCGTCATGGTGCCCCCATCGTAGGAGCCCGCCTCGGCACCTCCACTGGTATGCCGATCGCCCGGCGTCCGCGCGCGACCGATCCAAGACAACTGGGTACGCCGTACGCGCAATCGGGTACGGTGTACTCGGTTTGAAGGAGGCCGATGAGCACGTCGATGAGAACACCGACGGAAATGCGGATGGAAACCACGAGCCACGCGGTCCTCGCCGAGGGCCTGACCAAGCGCTACGGCAACACCCACGCGCTCGACGACTTCGACCTGACCGTGCCCCGAGGCACCGTCCAGGGGTTGCTCGGGCCCAACGGCGCGGGCAAGACCACGGCGGTCCGGATCCTGTCCACGCTGCTGCGACCGGACGGCGGCCGGGCCCTGGTCGCGGGCCACGACGTGACCGGCGATCCCCGGCGGGTGCGCCGGCGCATCGGACTGGTCGGTCAGTACGCGGCGGTCGACGAGAAGGTGACCGGGCGGCACAACCTGATCCTGTTCGGCCGCCTGTTCCACCTGGACAAGCGTGGTGCGGCCCGTCGCGCCGACGAACTGCTGGAGCGGTTCGGCCTGGTCGAGGCGGCCGACCGGAGCGTCAAGCAGTACAGCGGCGGCATGCGCCGGCGACTCGACCTGGCCGCGAGCATGATCCTGGCGCCCGACGTGCTCTTCCTGGACGAGCCGACCACCGGACTCGACCCGCGCGGGCGCAACGAGGTCTGGGAGGCGGTGCGCTCGCTGCTCGCGGGCGGTACGGCGGTGCTGCTGACCACGCAATACCTGGACGAGGCGGACAAGTTGGCGGATCGCATCGCGGTGCTCGATCGCGGACGCAAGATCGCCGACGACACCCCGGATCGGCTCAAGCGCGAACTGGGCGGCGACCGGATCGAGATCGTCGCGCGGGACGCGGTCGACCTGCCGCGCGTGGCCGCAGTGGTGGCCCGCGTGGCCGAGTCGGGTGCCGAGCCGGTGCTCGATCCCGAGGATCGGCGGGTGACCGCCCCGGTCGGCGATCGGGTCGCGGCGCTCACCCACGCCGCCCGGGCCTGCCAGGACGAGGGGATCACGATCGAGGACATCGGCGTACGCCGGCCGACCCTGGACGAGGTCTTCCTCGGGCTGACCGGCCACCGCGCGCACGAGCCGGAGCAGGCCGCGAACGAATCCGCGAAGGAGGCGGTGCGTCGATGAGCGCGACCACCGCGGGACCGGTGGAGGCTCCCGAACGCCGGCTGTACTGGGCGATCGCGGACTGTCTGACCGTCGTGCGCAACGAGATGGAGCACATCGCTCGGCAACCGAGCTTGCTGGCCTGGCAGTTGGGCTTCCCGATCGTGTCCGTGCTGCTGTTCGTGTACGTCTTCGGCAGTGCCATGGACGTGGGCGGATCGATCGACTACAAGGACTACGCGCTGCCCGGCATGTTCGCGATGACCATGGCCCAGGGGTTCATGAACACCGCGACGGTCGTCGCGGTCACCCGGCAGCTCGGCGTGATGGACCGGTATCGCTCGATGCCGATGGCGCCCTCGGCGGTGGTCAGCGGGCGCGGGGTGGCCGACGTGCTCGGCGCGAGTCTGGACCTCGCGGTGCTCGCGTCGATCGCGCTCGTCGTCGGATGGCGACCGGACGGCACCCTGTGGGAGATCCTGGCCGCATTCGGGCTGCTGTTGTTGCTGCGGTTCGCGCTGACCTGGGTCGGTATCTACCTGGGGTTGCTGGTGCCCAACGCGGAGGCGGCGGGCAGCCTGTTCGCGGTGGCCCTGCCCTTCGGGATGATCTCCAGCGTCTTCACGCCGCCGTCGATGATGCCGCAGTGGTTGGGCGCGGTGGCGATGTGGAACCCGGTTTCCTCCACCGCGAACACGATCCGCGACCTGTTCGGCAGTCCGGCTCCGCACGGGGGGAGCTGGATCGAGGAACACGCGTTGCCGATGGCGGTGGTCTGGCCGCTGGTGATCACCGCGATCTTCCTGCCGCTCGCGGTGCGCAAGTTCCAGGCCCTCGGCCGCTGATCGACGAGGCCGGCCGCGATCTCCTCGCGGCCGGTCAGGTCGGCGGGGTGGACCGGTCGGCGGGGGCGGGCCGGTCGGTCGGGCGCACGCCCTTCCGATCCCGGCCATAGGTCTACTACGGAACAATCTATTGGCTTACCTATCTTGTTACGCTGGCCGCATGACTACCGAGAGCCTGGCCCCGACCGTGCTGGACATGACCGGCATGTTCGTGCACGCCGGTCACGTGATGAACACCCGAATGGCCGCCGCCCTCGCGGCGATCGACGTCACGCCGCGCAGCTTCTGCGTCCTCTCGCACGCGATCGACCGGGATCTGACCCAGGCCCAGGTGGCCGAGCTCTCCGACCTGGACAAGACCACGATGGTCGTGACCATGGACGAGCTGGAGCGGGCCGGGCTGGCCGAGCGGCGGCCCGCGCCGACCGACCGGCGGGCGCGGATCATCGTGGTCACCGAGGCCGGGCGCGACCTGGTCCGGGCCGGGCGCGGGATCGTCGATGGTGTGCATCACGAGGTGCTGGAGGCGCTGCCCGAGGACGAGCGTGCGGTGTTCGCCTCCGCGCTGGCGCGCCTGGTCGGCGGAGTGCTTGCCAAGCCGGTCGAGTCCGAGGCGACGGTACGGCGGGCGCGGACGTCGAAGCGGTAGGCGCGGGTTGCCTCTCAGGTGGCGGGTGGCGGGTGGCGGGTGGCGGGTGGCGGGTGGCGGGTGGCAGGTGGCGGGTGGCAGGTGGCAGGGCGCGAGCAGCGGACCGCAGGCACGGTCGATCGAGATGAGTCCGTGACAGATGGGTTTCAAAGAGAAGAGTCTGAAAGAGATCGTCTATAACAAAACTATCTGCTAACGTCTCTCCTGTGAGTCGGCCGCCCGCCGACCGGTCGTCCAGGGAGATGAGCAGCATGTCGCGCACGTTCGCCACACCGGAATCGACGGACAGGTCACGCTGGTCGGCGCTCGCGGTGCTGTGTGCCGGGGTGCTGATGGTCGTCCTCGACGGCACGATCGTCACGGTGGCCCTGCCCGCCATCCAGAGCGACCTGGGCTTCTCCCAGTCGGGCCTGGCCTGGGTGGTCAACGCGTACGGAATCGCCTTCGGCGGCCTGCTGCTCCTGGCCGGCCGGCTCGGCGACCTGATCGGGCGGCGCCGGATGTTCATCGCGGGCATGGTCGTCTTCACCGCCGCGTCGCTGCTGTGCGGCGTGGCCACCGGGCCGGAACTGCTGATCGCCGCCCGCTTCCTGCAGGGCATCGGCGGCGCGATGTCCTCGGCCGTGGCGATCGGCATGATCGTCACGCTCTTCCCGGACCCTCGGGAACGGGCCAAGGCGATCGGCGCGTTCAGCTTCGTCGGCGCGGCCGGCGCGTCGATCGGGCTCGTGCTCGGCGGGTTGCTCACCGAGGCGTTCACGTGGCACTGGATCTTCTTCGTCAACGTGCCGATCGGCGTCGCCGCCACCGCGCTCGCGTTCCGCCTGCTGGTCGCCGACCGGGGTCTGGGCCGGTCGGCGGGCGCGGACCTGTGGGGCGCGCTGCTGATCACGTCCGGCCTGATGCTGCTCGTCTACACGATCGTCGAGGCGGACGCGCACGGCTGGGCCTCGGCGCGCACGCTCGGCATGGGCGCGGTGGCACTCCTGCTGATCGCCGGTTTCGTGGTCCGCCAAGCGAAGGCTCGGACGCCGCTGCTGCCGCTGCGGGTGTTCCGGTCGGCGCGGGTGTCCGGGGCCAACGCGATCCAGATGTTGATGGTCGGCGCGCTGTTCGCCTTCCAGTTGATGATCGCGCTCTACCTCCAGCATGTGCTCGGCTACGGCGCGGCCCGGACCGGCGTCGCGATGTTGCCGTCGGCGGTCGTGATCGGGGTCATCACGCTCGGCTACTCGGCGCGGATCAACGCCCGGTTCGGCGAGCGAAACGTCGTGGTCGCGGGCCTGGCCCTGTTGCTGGTCGGGCTGCTGTTCCTGGCCCGGGTGCCGGCGGACGGCGCGTACCTCACCGACGTGTTGCCCGCGATGTTGCTGCTGGCCGGCTTCGGTCTGGCCATCCCGGCGCTCACCACGCTGGGCATGTCCGGGGCCACCGCCGAGGACGCCGGCGTGGTCGGCGGTCTGTTCAACACCACCCAGCAGGTCGGCGGCGCGCTCGGACTGGCCGTACTGAACACGCTCTCCAGCGCCAAGGCGGAACGGCTGGTGGCCGAGGGCACCTCCGCGCCCGAGGCGCTGACCGGGGGGTACACCCTCGCCTTCGGCATCGGCGCCGGTCTGATCGCCGCCGCGATCGTGCTCACCCTGCTGGTGCTGCGCTCGCCGAAGCGGGAGTCGATCGTGGTCACCGACGGCACCGAGGGCACCGAACAGACCGAGGGAACGGGCGGCACGGGAAGCGCGGAGACGGCCCCGGCCGAGCCGACGGCATCCGCACGCTGAACGGAGCCGGTACAAAACCCCACTCCGAACACCCGAAGGCCCCGTGTCGCCACCGCGACCGGGGCCTCGGCGCGACCGCAGCCCGTCGCACCCGCGAGCGGCGCCCGTCAGACTAGACCGCCTCCGGTCGGTTCGCCGTCGCCTCGGCGTAGGCCCGTTGCGCGGCCTCGATCTCGTCGATGTGACTCTCGGACCAGGTCCGGATCTCACTCATCAAGCCGCTCACGCTGGTCCCGAGTTCGGTCAGCGAGTACTCCACCTGGGGCGGCACCGTGGCGTAGACCTTGCGTCGGACCAGGCCGTTGCGTTCGAGGTCGCGCAGGGTCTGGGTGAGCATCTTCTTGGTGATCCCGCCGAGCCGACGGCGCAGTTCCGCGTAGCGCAGCGTCTGCGGGTGGAGGGCGCCGACGACGAGGGCCACCCACTTGTTCGCGATCAGGTCGAGGACCGCCCGGGAGGCGCAGTCGGCGAGATAGACGTCGGCGCCACCGTAAGGGCGCAGGTCGGGAGGGGTATGCATAAGGTACCCAGGTACCAGGAAGGTGCCTTCTTCACAATGGTTACCGGGTCCACGATGCTCTCCGCATGACGAAGAACATGATCACTGTGCATCAGGACACGCTCGGCGGCCCGGAGGTTCTCCGGGTGATCGAGACCGCGATACCCACACCCGGACCGGGTGAGGTACTGGTCGAAGTGCGCGCCGCGGGGGTCAACCCCATCGACACCAAGATCCGCGCCGGCGGAATGTGGCTGACGCCGCCGTTCACGCTCGGGTGGGACGTCTCCGGTGTGGTCGCGGGCGTCGGCGCTGGCGTCTCCCGGCTCACCGTCGGCGACGAGGTCCACGGGATTCCCGGGTTCCCGCAACTTGCCGGTGGATACGCGGAGTTCGTGGTGGCCGCGGAGTCCTCCTTCGCGCTCAAGCCGAGCACGCTCGACCACGTGCAGGCGGCCGCCCTGCCGCTGTCCGCCTCGATCGCGTGGCAGGCCCTGGTCGAGGCGGCGCAGGTGCGACCGGGGCAGCGCGTGCTGATCCACGCGGCGGCGGGCGGCGTCGGGCACCTGGCGGTACAGATCGCCAAGTCCCGGGGCGCGTACGTGATCGGCACGGCGAGCCCGGCCAAGCACGACCTGCTCCGCGAATTGGGCGCGGACGAGGTCGTGGACTACGCCACGACCGACTTCGCGGAGACGGTACGCGACGTCGATGTCGTGTTCGACCTGGTCGGCGGCGAGTACGAGGACCGCTCGCTGCGTACCCTCCGCCCCGGCGGCATCCTGATCAACATCACCAACCCGCCCGCCGCCGCGGCCACCGCGGCCAAGGCCGAGGCGGCCGGCGTCCGCGGCATCACCGTCGACCTGGCGCCGAACCCGGAACGGCTGGCCCTGCTGGCCGAGGCGGTGGACGCGGGCCTGCTGCGCCCGGTCGTCGCCGAGACCTTCCCGCTCGTCGAGGTGGTCAAGGCACACGAACTGGCCGAGACGAACCGCACCGCCGGCAAGATCGTGCTGATCCCCTGAGCCGGCCCGGAAACCCCGTGCCGTCCCGGAAACCCCGTGCCGGCCCGACAACCCCGAGCCGTCCCGGAAACCCGGCCCGCCTCGGAAGACCGAGAGCCCGGCCGGGCGGATCCTCGACACCCCGAGACCGGCACCCCCGCCCCACGACGGCGAAGCCGGGTACCCGTGCCGAACGGCCGGGGGTACCCGGCTTCGACCGGTGTGCGTCCTACTCGGTGATCTCGATCGTGCCCGCCATGCCGGTGCCCACGTGATACATGCAGTTGAAGGTGTACGAGCCGGGTCGGCCGAAGCTCAGCTTGATGTCCTGGGACTTGCCGCCCTCGGACGGCGCGACCGGGGCACCGCCGGGCAGGATCATCTGGTGCGGGGTGATCCCGGTGTCCGCGAGGGTGATCACCAGCGGACCGGTCCGGGCTCGGATCACCGACGGCGAGAAGCGCAGCTTGTCGTCCACCCGCAGCTCGATCCGCTGCACCCCGTCACTGCCCAGGGCCGCGACGCCCTCGGACGCCGCCGCCGTCGCCTCGGCCTCGCTCATGTACGAACCCGGGCCGCCCTCCGCGCCCCAACTTCCGCAGCCGGTAAGCAGCAACGGCAGGGCCGCGGCCCCGACCAGCCATCGACGGCGCATCGGACTCAGCCCTCCAACAGGGATTGACCGACATACCCGCCCGGGGCGCACCCCGGCGGGATCACGAACAGCCCGCTCGCCTCGTGCCGCAGGAACGGGGACAACGCGTCGCCGCGGGCCAGCTTGCGCTGGATCGGCACGAAACCGTCGTCCGGGTCGTGCTGCCACGCCACGAACAGCAGCCCGGCGTCCGGCGCGCCGTCCGTACCGAACCCGTCGTGGTAGGAGTAGCCGCGCCGCAACATCGTCGAACCGCGGTTGAACTCCGGTGCCGCGACGCGCATGTGGGCGTTCGCGGTGATCACCAACTCGCCGTCGGCACCCCGCTTGCCGAAGTCCGCGGCGCTGTGCTCGCCGCCGCCGGACAGCGGCGCGCCGGTGTCCTTGGTCCGGCCGATCACCCGCTCCTGATGCGCCTTGTCCAGGCCGTCCCACGCGTCCAGCAACATCCGGATCCGGCGGAAGACCACGTAGGTACCACCGGTCAGCCAGCCCTGATCGGGCCCGGCCGCGGCGGTGACGAAGATCTTCTCGTCGAACTTCGGGTCGGCCGGCTTCGGATTGTTGGTGCCGTCGATCTGGCCCATCAGGTTCCGGTGCGTCATCGGCTTGGCGGTGGCACCCGGCGACCGGGCGAAGCCGTTCATCTGCCAACGGATCCGGGCCACGCCCTTGGCCAGCCGCTGCAGCGTGCGGACCGCGCCGAAGGTGACCAGCCCGTCGTCCGCGCACACCTGGACGAACAGATCGCCGTCGCCGCGGGCCGGATCCAGCGCGTCGTCCGGGAACGGCGGCAGCGGCTTGAGCGCGGCGGGCCGCCGTGCGGCCAGGCCCACCTTGTCGAACAGGCCGGCGCCGAAGCCGAAGGTGACCGTCAACGAGCAGGCCCCGGCGTCCGCCGCGACCCGGTCGTCGTCCGCCACCGGCCGGCCCGAGGTCAGCCGTGCGGCCGCGTCCGACCAGCGCCGCATCAGCGCGGCGACGGCGGCACGGTCCGCGCCCGGTTCCAGGTCCCAGCCCAGGAAGACGGCCTTGGCCTGGGCCGGGGTGGTGATGCCGGCCTGGGTCTTGCCGTGGAAGGGCACGCTGGTCGAGCCGACGTGGGCCAGCGTCGGGCCGGAGGCGGTCGAGTCGTCCGCGAACGCGACCGCGCCGCCGGTCGCGCCGACCACCAGGCCGCCCGCGCCGGCCGCTCCCGCGACACCGACGAACCGGCGGCGCGAGACGGCCGAATCGGCGCTCGCTCGATCGGAGGATTCAGGGCTGCTCATCACGTCGTCCCTCGCAGGTTCCACCGGCTCGTGCGCGCCGTTCGCGTCGCGCTCGCCGTTTGTCACACACACCGCTTCCGCGGCTCCGGCGGTCGCCGCCACCGGGTTCGGTCCCCGTCGCACCACCACGACCAGCGCGAGCGCCGCGCCGAGGCCGGCGCCGAGCACCAGCACGGTCAGCGCCCGGTCCAGCGCCAGCCCGCCCACGAACGGCGACGACGAGCGCCACAACACCGGCAGGTCGTACCCGGCCACCCGCAGAGCCAGCACGCCGAGCGCCGGCGCGGCCAACCACGCGCCGCCCACCCGGCCCCGGACCAGCAGCGCCGCGCCCGCGAACGCCACCGCCCCGGAAAGCAGTTGGAGCAGATTGCCGGCGAAGAACGCGCCCGCCCAGGCGCCGAACCCGCCGGCCCGGGCCGCCGCGACCAGGGCCAGGTGCAGCACGCTCGCCGCCGCGACCACGCCCGCGAGCACGCCGTACCCGAGCAGTGCCCGGCGGCGGACCGGCGGCAGCCACACCACCGCGAACACCAGCACCGCGAGCCCGATCGAGCCGAGGATGCCCGGCCACGGACTGGGCCCGGGCAACCAGCGCAGTTCGCCGGTCGCGGCCAGCTCGCGTTCGCCGATCCGCATCGGCACGGTCCAGGTGGAGATCCGCTGCGCGCGATCCGGATCGGCCATCACCCGCGGTGGCAGCCGCTGTTGCACGATCCAGTGCACGCGCTGGTCGTACCAGCGGGCCACCGGCTCGGCGGAGATCCGGTGCCACTGCGGCGCGCCGGTCGGTTGCAGGTTCGACTTCTCGTCGACCGAGCCCCACCGCTCGCTGCTCAACTGCACGGCGGGGGACTGGCGGTTCTCGAACACCCCGCCGCGGCCGATCCGCAGGAACGGCTCGCTCATGTAGCCGAGCACGACCACGTCCTGCGGACCGGTGTTGCGCACCTCCATCCGCGCACCGTTCTCGATCACCTTGACCGTCAGGCCCGGGTCGAGCTCGCTCGGCGAGGTCATCACGGTGTGGAAGTTGCTCGGCCCCTGACCGGACAACTCCTGCGCGAACGCGCTGCCCGCCGGGGCCAGGCAGACCAGCACCCCGACGAACAGCAGCACGAGGCGGCGTACGTGCCTCACTTGACCTCCACGGGCACCGTCACGGTGATCCGGTCGACATCGGAGGTTCGGATCGAGAAGGACAACTCCCAGCGGCCCGCCATCGGCAGCGACAGATCGCCGAGCCAATGCCCGGGACCACCCCGGCGCACCTGGACGTCCGCTCCGTCGATGCCCTTGCCCGGCAGCGCCATCGACACCGTCAACTCGGCGACGTCCCGGATCTGCCCGATCGGATCGGAGAAGTAGATGTGCAGCTCGTTGGGGCCGACCCGGGCCGGATCGACCGTGACGTCGAGCTTGCCCTTGCCCGCGGCGCCCCCGGCGTCGAACGGGACGCTGCGGCTGACCGGGCCCGCCGCCTCGGATTGTTTGCGCTCGTGCGCGGTGCGGCCCGGTTCGGTGTCGGTGAGCACCGTGGTGACGCCGAGCACCGCGATCGCCAGTGCCGCCTCGATCGCGACGGCCTTGCGCAGCACGGCCCACTTCGGCTTCCCGGCGGTGCTCTTGCCGATGGGGGACTTCCCGGCCGCCGCCAACTGTCGCATCAGCCAGCGCCGGGAGACCCAGGCGCCGGCCAGCATGAGCAGCACCAGGTCGACCTTGAAGACCAGCAGCAGGCCGAACGTGGTGTCGAACAGCGCGGCGAAGGAACCCACCTGACGCCAGCTCGCGTACAGCCCCGTCGCCACCAGGACGCAGACCGAGACGAACGCGGTCCGGGAGAAGATCCGCACCGTCGGCACGTCCAGGCCCGCCTCCGGCGCCGGCTCGCCCGGCCGCACGATCAGCGTGACCACGATCGCGAGCCCGCCCAGCCAGGTGGACATCGCGAGCAGGTGCAGCGTGTCCGCGGCCATCGCCACTTCCACCTGGCGGCCCACCGACGCGTGGTCGGCGATCGGCCAGGTGATCGCGATCGCGGTGCACAACACCGCCCAGACGCCGGCCAGTACGTGCCGGGTGCGGTCGGCCGCGTGCGCGAGCGAGGCGATCAGCCAGCCGAGCAGTGCGCCGGCCGCGCCCAGCAGCAGCACCCGGGCCGCGATCGCCTTGCCCAGCTTGGTGTCCAGCGTCGCGCGCAGCACGTCCGCGTCGAACGCCGAGGACAGGCCCAGACCGGACGCGTTCGGACCGTGCAGCATCAGCACCGCGAGCGAGGACAACAGCAGCCCGCCCCAGGCGCCGGACAGCAGCAGCCAGACCCGGAACCGGCCGACCGCGGCGGGTCGGGCGATCAGCAGGAACAGCACCGCGCCGCCGAGCACCGCGAAGGACAGGTAGGCGACCCCGGTCGAGGCCCGCTCCAGCACGTCGGTCGCGGTGGAGCCCTGGTCGGTCAGGTCGGAGACCCGGACACCACCGGAGGCTTGGCCGATGTTGAAGGTGAACGCGCCGGAGATCGGGTGCGAGTCGGCCGAGACCGCACGCCAGGCGACCGTGTAGGTACCGGTCGGCAGGCCGCCCCGGAGCGGGGTGACCACGCTGGTGTCGCCGTCCGGACCGTGCTTGGCCTGGTTGTTGTCCACCCGGGTGCCGCTCGGGTCGAACACCTTGACCCCGCCGAGCCCGATCTCCACGCCCTCGCTGAACCGGAGCGTGACCGTCGCGGGCGCGCTCGTCAGCGTCGAGCCGGACGCCGGGTTGGACGACTGGAGGACGGCGTGCGCGGACGCGGACCCGGCCCCGCCGAGCACGAGCGCGGCGAGCAGCAGTGGCAGCGCGAGCAGCCACGCGAGCGCGCGGCGGCCCACCCCGCCGGCGGCTCGGGCCGGGGACGGGGGCGGTGCCGGGACGGCGGCCGGGCGGCCGGCCGGGTCAGTGACCCGCATGGCCCGGTTGTTCGGCCGAGGGCGCGACCGCCGCGGGCGCGGCCGACGAGGCGGCCGGTGCCGGCGTGGTCGAGCCCGGTGTGGTCGACCCGGGCGACCCCGCTGCCGGGGCGTCTCCGGGACGTTCGGTCACCCCGAGCACGGGCACCTGTACGGTGACCGGCCCGGTCTGCTGGAAGGTCAGCGTGAGCGGCACGGTGTCGCCCTTCTTCACGGCCTTGTTCGGGTTCATGAACATGATGTGGGCGCCGCCGCGCGCCAGCACGCCCTTGCCGTGCGCGGGCACGTCCAGACCCGGGATGTGTCGCATCGAGTTGCCGCTGGTCTGGTGCAGCATCACCTCGCCGGACAGCGGGCTGGCCACCGAGAGCAGCCGGTCGGCGGTGTCGCCGTCGTTCTGCACGATCAGGTAGCCCGCCGCGACGTCCGTCGACGAGGGCTGCGGGATGTACGGGTCGACGATGCGCAACTTCGGCGTGCCCTCGGCGGCGCCCGCGTTCGCCGGCGCGGCGGCCTCGCGGTCGGCCGAGTCGGAGGACCCGGAGTCGGCGCAGGCCACCAGCACACCGCCGATCCCGAGCGCGAGCACGCCGCCGACGGCGAGTGGTACGGCCTTGCGGGGGAGGGGGAAGAGCTTCACTTCTTGGCGTCCTCGGGGTGGATCAGCAGCGGCAGGTCGTGGGCGAAGTCGTCGGAGGAGTTCCCGTTCGGGGTGCCGTCCGGCAGCAGTCCGCTGCTCGCGCTGTACATGACCGGCCCCTCGTTGTTGGGGGCGAAGGCGATCACCTGGGTGCCGTGGGTGCTCACCACCTTGCCGTCCGGGCCGGTGGTCGGCGGCTCGATGGAGACCCCGACCTGGCGTGCGGCGGCCTGGATCCTGTCGAACGGGCCGGTCAGGCCGACGAAGGACTTGTCCAGCGAGTCGAGCCACTCGCGCAGCGCCGCCTGGGTGTCGCGTTCCGGGTCGGTGGTCACGAACACCACGTCCACGGTGGCCCGGTCCGGCGCGGGCAGCTTGCCCAGCGCGCGCACGATGTCGCCCATGACCGTGGGGCACGCGTCCGGGCAGTGCGTGTAGCCGAAGTACAGCAGCGTGGTACGCCCGGCGGTCTTCGCCCGGAAGTCGTACGGCTGCCCGGAGGTGTCGGTCAGGGTGAGTTCCGGCTTGCTCCACGGCGGGTCGACGGCGATGCCCTTGTACTTCGAGTTCGCCTCGCGCACCTTCACCGGCGCACCGTTGTCGGACTTGTCGGAGTCACCGCACCCCGTGGCCAGGAGCAGCCCGGCCGCGACCAGCGCGGCGAGGCGGAGGCCGGTACGGCGGCCCCGGACCGGGGACTGCGTTGCGTTGCTCATCGTTCTCCAGGTCGTTGCTGCCGAGGGCTCGTGGCCGACGTGTTCGGCGTCGGCGCGGGCCCGGTGGCCCGGGCGGCCGGCACCGATCGATGCGGTGCCGGCGCCCGGGCCGGGAAGTTCACCCCGAGACCGTGGTGCGAGACCTCGGTCCGGGCGGGCCGAGGATCAGGCGGAGGTGCCCCGACGCGACGCGCGCAGGACGGCGAACACGCCGGCGCCCAGACCCAGCACGCCGACCACGATGCCGACCACGCCGAGCGTGCGGGCCGTCGAGTCGTCGCTCTTGTCCTCGGCGACCGCGGCGACGGACGCCTTGGCGTCGGTCGAGGGCTTGGCCGAGGCGGCGGGCGCTGTGGTTCCGGCACCCGCCTTGGCGGTGAGCTTGAGCGTCGGCGCGGGGTACTGCGGCTCCTTGCCGTCCGCGCCGGCCAGGTCGATCCAGCGCACGACCTCGCCGCTGTCGTAGGTCTGCACGGCCTTGAAGACGAGCTTGTCGGTGTCGGTGGGCAGCTTGCCCATGGACACCTCGAAGTCCTCGAACGTGCCCGGGTTCACCCGGGTGCCGGCGTCCGCGGTCCAGGTGATCTTGGAGACCACCTCGGTCAGCGGCTTGCCGTGGTTGTCGATCGGCGTGGTCAGCTTGGTCTTCTCGACCTCGGCCTTCCAGCCCGCCATCGCCCGGGTCTGCACCGACGTGAGCGGCTTGTCGGCGGGCAGGGTGATCTCGAGCTTGGTGGTCCCCGCGTCGTCGCGCTCGTTGGGGACCCGGAAGGCGACCTTGGCGTACGAGCCCTGCTCGGCGGTGCCGGGTTGCACCGTCACGTGCGCGGAGGCCGAGCCGGCGAAGACGAGGATGCCGGCGCCGGCCGAGGCGGCTATCACGGACAGCCGGCGGCGCGTGGTGGTCATGGTCATGGGGTGTCTGCTCCATGGGTGATCCGGCCGAGGGCGCACAGAGGCGGCCTCGGTCCGGGAGGGGACGGCAGGAGGGCGGACGCGCGCCACCGCCGATCCGACACCCGGTCGAGAGCGGATCAGCAGGCGAGCGCGTACTCCGCCGGCGGGCCGCGCCGGGTCACCGCGTGCCGAAGCAGCGTCCGGTGTGTCGTCGGGTCCGGCGCCGAGCCGGTCCGCCGGATGCCGCCCGGGGTCTCGACCACCGGGACGACCAGGCCGAAGAGCACCGCCAGCACCAACCGCAGCGGCGCCGCGGCCAGGCCGAGCAGGGCGAACAGCGCGGCCTCGCCGCGCCGCAGCCACCAGCCGGTGAGCAGGGCCGCCGCGAGGTGCGCGCACACCATGCCCGCGCCGCCGTCGAACAGCAGCGGGCCCGAGCCGCCCATGTGGTGGTGCCCGGCCGGCGGGTCCTGCGGGAACAGCGTCGGGTCCACCCGGGCGTTGCGGATGATCTCCTCGGGCGTCCAGCCGTTGGGCAGCAGGATGTGCCCGGTGGAGTCGCGCGGACCGCACAGCAGTCGATCCAGCAGGGTGCTCGACCCCGAGCCGCCGGCCGCGGCCGAACGGCCGGGCGTCGCGGCGTTCGCCGCCGCGGCGGCGAACAGGGTGTGCAGCGCGAGTTGGGCCGCCGCGAGCAGCGTGGTGATCGCGGCGAAGGAGCGCTGTCGCCCGGCTCCGGCGAAGGCCGAGACGAACACCGCGGCGAAGCCGGCGACGGGCGCCCACAGCGGCAGCGGCTCGGTCGACATCCACGCGTGACCGCATGCCGCGAGCGCGGCGCAGACCGCCGCGAAGACGGCGGCGCGCACGGCGCGGAAAGGTACGGACACGGCCTGCATGACGCCCCATCGTCTCATCGCGCGCGGGCCCGTCGTGCCCGGGGCCGGGAATGGCCGATGATCATGGCCGGCGACCCGGCACCGGCGGGGCGAGCACATGATGTCCCCACGATGCGGCCGAACGAATCGTCTTTACGGGGTATTGACGACCGATCAAGTGATGTGCGCATACAGGGAGCAAGCGGCGGCAATAAAACCGGGTGTGTGATCCGCCGGATACAGCCGGACTCCCAGAGATGTCGAAAGGCCGCTCATGGACATGAGGTGGACTGTCCACCTGCCACGGGATACGGCGAGCGTGCCGATGGCGCGCCGGCTATTGGTCGGTGCGATGGAGACGGCGGGGGTGGATCGCGAGATCGCGATGGAGATCGGCCTCGCGTTGTCCGAGGCGTGCGCGAATGTGGTCGAGCACGCCCGGGGCGGGCCGTATTCGGAATACCAGATTCGCGCGGGCATCACCGGTGACTGTTGTCGGGTCGAGATCATCGACGGCGGCCCGGGCTTTCCGATGGATCGGCTGCGCGGCTCGACGGTGAACGTCGGCCCGGGCGCGGAGAACGGTCGCGGGTTGATGCTGATCCGGGCGATGACCGATCACGTGCAACTGAGCAACCACCCCCGGCGCGGTGCGGTGCTGCGTTTCGAGAAGACGTTGCGCTGGCGCAAGGACGCGTTGGTACCGGTCTCCTAGCCGGTCCGCGGGCGGCCCGGCGTCCGCCGCCAACTGCCTTGCCGGACGCGGTCGTTCCGGTGCAGGTTACGATCGGGGCAGTGGACCGGGCCGAGGTAAGGGAATTGCTCGACCGCGTCGCAGCCGGGGAGGCGGGCGTGGACGAGGCGCTCGACGACCTCGTGCGCGGGCCGACCGCGGGCTTCGCCGACCTGGGTTTCGCCCGGGTGGACACCCACCGGGCACTGCGCACCGGTGATCCCGAGGTGGTCTTCGCGGCCGGAAAGACCCCCGAACAGACCGTCGCGCTCTTCCGCCGGTTGCGCGAGGCGGGCGGGCGGCCCGCGTTCGCCACCCGCGCCTCGGCCGCCGTGGTGGACGCGGTGCGCACGGCGTTCCCCGGCGAGGCGTACACCGACGACAGCGGCACGTGTGTCGCGGTGGGCACGCCGCCTACCCCGCGCGGCCTGGTCCGGGTGGTCTCGGCGGGCACCTCGGACGCGGCGGTGGCGGGCGAGGCGGCGTTCACCGCGCGCCTGTTCGGCGCGGACGTGGAGCGGATCGAGGACGTGGGCGTGGCCGGCATCCATCGGCTGCTCGCGGTACACGCCGAACTCGACGCGGCGGACTGTCTGATCGTGGTCGCGGGCATGGAAGGCGCGTTGCCCAGCGTGGTGGCGGGCCTGGTGTCGGTGCCGGTGCTCGCGGTGCCCACCAGCGTGGGCTACGGGGCGTCCTTCGGCGGGCTCGCGGCGCTGCTGGCGATGCTCAACTCGTGCGCGCCCGGGGTCGCGGTGGTCAACATCGACAACGGCTTCGGTGCGGGCGTGTTCGCGGCCCGGGTGGCGCGGTCGGTCGGGGCGGCGCGGAGCGCCGAGACCCGGTAGTCACGAACGCCGAAGCACACGGGAAAACGCAAGAAAACGGTCGCTTTCGGTCGCTTCGTCGGTTTCCCGGCGGGACCCGCGATCGGCTGCGACAGTGGCCGCGACGGGAGGTATACGCTTGGCAATCGCATGGTTCCAGTGCCAGGCCGGTGCGAGCGGCGACATGCTGCTCGGGGCCCTGATCGACGCCGGCGCCCCGCTGGAGGCCGTCCAGCAAGCCGTCGACGCGGTGGGCGTCGAACCGATCCTGATCACCGCCGAACGCACCGACCGACACGGGATCGCCGCGACCCACGCCCGGGTCAAGACCGTGCACAGCCACGTGCACCGCACCTGGAACGACGTCCGCGACCTGCTCGATCGCGCCGACTTGGCGGAACCCGTGCACGCCCGCGCGCACGACGTGTTCGGTCGGCTCGCGCACGCCGAGGCCCGCGCGCACCGATGTCTGCCCGAGGAGGTGCACTTCCACGAGGTCGGCGCGTTGGACGCGATCGCCGACGTGGTCGGCACGTGTACCGCGCTGCACGCGCTGGGCGTCGAGGACGCGGTCGGCTCGCCGGTCGCGCTCGGCAACGGCAGCGTGCGGGCCGCGCACGGCGTGCTGCCGGTGCCGGTCCCGGCCGTGCTCGAACTGATGCGGGTGGCCGCCGCGCCGGTCTACGCGGGCCCGGCCCCGTACGAGATGTGCACCCCCACCGGCGCGGCCCTGCTCACGGCGGTGTGCCGGAGTTGGGGGCCGATGCCGGCCCTGCGGATCACCGCGGCCGGGACCGGCGCGGGCAGCCGGCGGGTCGAGGAGGTGCCCAACGTCCTGCGGGTCGTGCTCGGCGAACGGCACGAGGCGGAGCGCGTGCACCCGACCGGCGAGGACGTGCTGATCGAGACCAACGTGGACGATCTCGACCCGCGGCTGTGGCCGGCGGTGCTCGGCAAGCTCCTCGCGATCGGCGCGGGCGACGCGTGGCTGGTGCCCATTCTGATGAAGAAGGGGCGTCCCGCCCACACGCTGTGCGTCCTGGTCCCGGCGGACCGGGTGGACGCGGCGCTGCACACGGTGTTCCTGGAGACCTCGACGATAGGGGCGCGGATCGTTCCGGTGGCCAAGCGGGCGCTGGCCCGCGAGTTCGGCACGGTACGGGTGGAGGGCCTGCCGGTGCGGGTCAAGACCGCGATGTTCGAGGGCAGGGTGGTCAACGCCCAGCCGGAGTACGAGGACGTGGCCGCCGCGGCCGCGTCGCTGGGCCGACCGGTGAAGGTGGTGATGGGCGCCGCGACCGCGGCGGCGTACGCGGCGGGCCTGCTGCCCTGAACGTGCGGGCGCGCGCGGGCGCATAGCCTTGGGCGAGCATCCGTCCCCGTGTAGGCCGTGTACGTCGAGGAGCAGGCACCCGTGATCGCACGTCCCCTCCGGCTGCTGCTCGCCGTGCTCACGGCGGTGCTCGTGCTCTCGGCGCTGCCCGGGTCGGCCGGCGCCGCACCCGCTCGTCCGGCCGCCGCCGACCATGTCGTCCTGCTCGGGATACCCGGCCTGACCTGGGCCGACATCGACGCCACCGGCACCCCGGGGCTGGCCGCGCAGGCCGGGCACGCGACCTCGGCGGCGATGTCGGTGCGCACCGTGCACCCGCGCGCGTGCCCGGTCGACGGGTGGCTCACCACCGGCTCGGGTGCCCGCTCGACGGATGCCCGGACCAGTGCCAGGAGCGCCGAGCCGTGTGCCGAGCCGCTGCCGCCGACCCTGGCCCCGGACGGCTCGGCGACGGTGCCGAACATGCGCGCGATCGTCAAGCGCAACGACTCGTTCGGCTACAACCCCGGGTACGGGCAACTCGCCGCCTCGGTCGCCGAGCACGGCCGGGTGGTCACCTCGGTCGGCCCCGGCGCGGCCTACGCGAGCGCCGACCCGACCGGCCGGGTGCGCGGCACCTACCTGCCGGACCCGAACGCCGTGGACACCGCGCTGATCGAACGCTCCGCGCTGACCCTGATCGACCTCGGCGGCCTGACCGGACCCGGCGTCGACCGCGCGGAGCGGCTGCGGGCGGTGGACGCGCAGGTGGCCCGGATCGGCGCCGCGCTGCCGCCGCGCACGCAACTCGTGGTGGCCGGCCTCGCCGACGACACCGGAACCCCGCACCTGCGCGCGCTGATGGCGAGCGGGCCGGGCACCGCGACGGACACGACCTTCTCCTCCGGCTACCTGACCGCGACCTCGACCCGCGACGACGGTCTGGTCCAACTCACCGACCTGGCCCCCAGCCTGCTCGCGCCGCTGGGCATCGACGCGCCGAGCGACCTGGTCGGCGCGGTCTACACCCGGGCGCCCGGCCCCTCCGGGAGCACCGCGATCGACGAGTTGCGCCTGTTCGACGTGGGCGCGCAGGCATCGCGCACGGTGCGCGAGGTCTGGTACTTCTTCACCTGGCTCACCCTGCTGCCGATCGTGCTCGCGGCGCTCGCGCTGTGGCTCGCCGTGCGGTTCGGCCGCGGTGGCCGGACCCGGGCCCGGCGCGCGGTGATACGCGCGGCGACCGGGATCGGGGTGTTCTTCGGTGCCGTTCCCGGCGGATCGTTCCTGGTCGGCCTGGTCCCGTGGGAGCAGGCCGGCGACCCGGCCCGGGCGCTGCTCGGGCTCACCGTGGTGTTCGCCGCCGTGCTCGCGGCAGTGGCCCTGCTCGGCCCCTGGCGACGGCACCCCTACGGCCCGGCCGGCGTGGTCGCCGCGGCGACCGCCGTGATCCTGGCCGGTGACGTCATGGCCGGCTCACCGCTGCAACTGAACACCCTGTTCGGCCTGTCCCCGCTGGTCGCGGGCCGGTTCTACGGCTTCGGCAACGTCGCCTGGACGATTTTCGCGATGGCCGTCCTGCTCGCCGTCGCGTGGCCCACGGGCCGGCTGCTCGCGGCCGAGCGGCGGCGGGCGGCGGTCGCGGTGCTCGCGGCGGTGGGCACGGTCGCGGTGGTGGCCGACGGCTGGCCCGCGTTCGGCAGCGACTTCGGTGGCGTGCTCGCGCTGATCCCGGGCCTGGCGGTGCTCGGCCTGCTGCTCACCGGCACCCGGATCTCGTGGGCCAAGGTCGGCCTGGTCGGCCTGGGCGCGGTCGTGGTGATCGGCACCATCGCCGTGCTGGACTGGCGGCGCCCGGCGGCGAGCCGCTCGCACCTGGGCCGGTTCGTCCAGGAAATCGTCGACGGCGACGCCGGCGACACGCTGCACCGCAAGATCATGGGCAACCTGCACTCGTTCACCACGCCGTTCACGCTGATCATCCCGGTCGTGTTCGTGCTGCTCGTGCTCGCCCTGCGCGATCCCGCGAAGTGGCGGGCGCCCGCCCTGGCACGGTCCTTCGCGGCCGTGCCATGGCTGCGTTCGACGCTGCTCGCGTGCTGGTTGACCGCGGTGGTCGGCTACGCGGTGAACGACTCCGGCATCCAGATCCCGGCGGTCGCGCTCACCATCGCGGCGCCGCTGGCGATCGCGGTGATCGCAGCCGCGGAGGCCCGCCCGCACGCCGGCTGACCAGCACCACCGCGACCAGGATCGCCGCGCCCGCCCACGGGCCGACGGTGCCGCGCAGGGTGCGCTGGAGGGTGTCCACCGCGTCCGGCAGCGGAACCACCCGGCCGGGAATGTACGCGCACACCAGGAGCGTGCTGCGGGCCAGCAGCAGCCCGTCGAGCGCGGACGGCGCGAGCAGTGCGAGCGGTGCCCAGGCCGCGACGTCGTACCAGGGCAGGCTGTACGGCGTGGTCAGCAGCCAGGCCAGGGACAACAGCGCGGCCGCGGCGGCGCTGTCGCGCGTCACGTGGGCCATCGCTGCGGGCCGGGCCCGGGCGGCGGTGCGCGCCAGCAACCACACCACCACCGCGGCCAGCAGCCAGCCGAACAGGCCGATCACCGTGCGGGCGGCGTCATGCCCCAGGGCCGACTCCAGCGGCCCCAGCACCAGCCGCAGCGGCACCGCGAGCGAAACCAGCCTGGTGTTCTCGCGCATCTGATCGAACGCGCCGAGGCCTACCGGCAGATAGGTGGCGATCCCGACCAGCAGCGCCGACCCGATCAGCGCGGCCAGCGCGCGCGGGCGACCGCGCAGGCCCCAGGCCAGTGCCAACACGTACAGGCCCAGCGAGATCTTCGCCGCGCAGGCCAGACCGACCAGGACGCCCGCGAGCGCGGGGGAGCGGCGCACCGCGAGCAGCGCGCCGACCGCGAACACCAGCGCGAACGCGTCCAGGTGGCCCGCGTTGACCGCCACGAACAGCAGCAGCGGATTGAGCGACCACAGGATCGCCACCCGGGCCCGGGCGCCCCGGTCCGGGCCGGCCGCACGCTGGAGCAGCAATCCGGTCAGCACGAACGCGGCCGCCCCGAGCAGGGTCAGCACCAGCACGGTCGTGTGCACCGAGGTCCCGCCGATCCGGGCCGCGAGCCACTGCTCGGCGGTCGCCACCGGCCCGTACACGGACGGTGTGTCCGTCCACGGCGCCTCGACCGCCACGCCGACCGGATCCCCGTCCCGCACCAGCGTCGCGGCGGTGTCCCGGTAGGGGTCGCCACCGGTGGCCGCCAGCCGGCCGTACGCGGCGTACACGAGGT
This sequence comes from Embleya sp. NPDC025285, assembly GCF_055558835.1. Taxonomy (NCBI): domain Bacteria; kingdom Bacillati; phylum Actinomycetota; class Actinomycetes; order Kitasatosporales; family Streptomycetaceae; genus Embleya; species Embleya sp. NPDC025285. Next base: position 47,795 of record NZ_JBVHLU010000008.1, on the reverse strand, counting down.
GGTCGGCCGAGCCCATCGGCGGCACGCACACCATTGCGAGCGCGGCGACCGCCCCGGCGAGGGTGAGCCGGCCCGGATCCGGTGTCCAGCCCCGGCGCAGCTCGCGCATCGCCACACCCAGCCCGAGCGCGCCCGACAGCGCCGCCGCGAGCAGCAGAGCGGTCACCACACCGGCGCCGGGCCGGACGTCGAGATGGTAGGGCGGCAGCCACGACGGCCCGCCCGGCACCGGTGGCTGCGCGGCCGAGGGCCCCAGCAGCCCGGTCAGCAGGAGCAGCGCGATCGCCAGTGCCGTCAGGCCGAGCGCGACACACCCAAACGGGTGTTCCACGTGAAACATCGACGAGCGACGCTCCGCGCCGGGCCGTGCCGTCACCGGTTCAGCCACGACCGCGGATCGCCCCCGGCAACGCCCCGGCCGCGCCGCGCTCGGCCAACGCCCGGGCCACGTGCGCGTACTGCCGGGCGCGATGGCGCTGCGCGGCGAAGTCGGTTCCGGTCACCCGGTGGTGCAGTTCGACCTCGACCTCCTCGACCGCGAACCCCTCGCGGACCAGGTCGATGGTCAGTCCGGTCTCGACGCCGAAGCCGGCCGCGAGCGGCAGCGCCGCCTCGAACGCCTCGCGGGTCAGGCAGCGCTGGCCGGAAAGCGGCTGGGTCGCGGTGAACCCGCAGGCCCGGGCGATCCCGTCCCGGGCGGCCCGGACGACGAACCCGCGCCCGCCGCCGGCCCGCAGTTGCGGCGGCAACACCGCGATGGTCATCGCCGCCGCGCCGGCCCGGACCGGGGCGATCAGCGGTGCCGCGGCGGCGGCCGTACGCTCTAGGTCGGCGTCCAGAAACAGCAGGTGACGCGGCTGCTCCCGGCCCTCGCGCACGTCGATCGCGGCGACCACGGCCGCCCCGGTCTCCATCGCCGCGGCCTTGCCGCGATTGCGCCCGTGCCGGGCGAGCACGGCGCCCGCGGCGCGCGCCGCCGTACCGGTGTCGTCGGTGGAACCGTCGTCCACCACCACCACGAGGTCCACGCCGCCGATCGATCGTGCTGCCTCGACCGTGGCCGAGATTCGCTGTGCCTCGTCGTATGCCGGGATCACCACGGCCGTGTCGCCGGTCGGTGTGCCGGTCGTGTGCTCCGCCATGGCGTGATCCTACGAGCCGACCCGAATGCCGGCCGGTTCCACCCGTCCTGCCCAACGCCGCGGCGCGGCGGCGTGAAGGTCACGGGCGATGGGGGTACAACGGAAGAGAGCCACATCGCGGGTATGCTCCAGGACCCTGTGATCGCGGTCTCGTGATATCTGCGGAACCTCCGAGGGCCGGCCGTTCGTCGTCCTCGGTGAGGAGTGCTGGAATAGGCGCGGCGTCGCATCGGACGCGGTGCCGGGCCAGGCAGAGACCAACAGACCCAACCGCAGCGCAAACCGCAGCAATGGATGGCACAACGGTCCGCTCGGGAGCCCCCATCTCCCGCCCGAGGCCCGATCCGCGAGGGCAACACCCGTACCGGGCGCCGTAATTCGCCACCCCTGCGCCACCTCGCGCCATGTGCCGCCAAGCGGCCTCCTCGTGGTCGGCTGCGGAGTACCTGAGTATCACGCATAGTGCTTCCACGTTCACGGAAAGGAACGAGCGCATGCTGCGCGAGATCCTCGGAAGACGACGGAGGGAACGCACCGCATTGATGTCGGCCGTGCTGACGTGTGCGAGATGGCGCTGGCCCGTGGTTCCCGGCGTCGGATACGACCGCTGGTCGGGCGTGTGTCGTTGTGGTGCGACCGATTGTCGCGTGCCGGGCGCCCATCCGGGTGAACCTCCCCTGCTCGCGGCCACATGTGACGAGCGCATGGCGCGCTGGTGGTGGCAGCAGACCCCGGACGCGTCGGTGATCCTGGCGACGGGTGGGCGGGTGGCGGCGTTGAGTGTGCCGTCGGAAGCCGGTGCCCGCTCGCTCGACCAACTCGCCCGGCTCGGTGTGCGTACCGGTCCGGTCGTCGCCGCGCCGGGCCGCTACGCGTTCCTGGTTGAGCCATACGAGTTGGGCGAACTGGGTGAGTTGCTGGACCGATACGGCCTCGATCGGTACGGCACGGTGCCTTCCACCCTGCGCTTTCACGGCGACGGCGGCTACCTCGCGCTGCCGCCGTCCCGAGTGCAGGGCGGCCTGTTGCGCTGGGCCCGGCCACCGGCTCCCTCCGGGGATCCGACGGCCGGTGGACCATGGTTGCCGGCCGTGGCCGACCTGGTCCGCACGCTCGTGGACACCTGCCAACACGCCGGGCCCAGAGCCTGATCGAAAGCGCGCCGTCACGCGATGCGGTGATCGTTGTGGCGTAACCGCAACATGTGGTGATCGCTGCACGTCGTGGCGGCGCGATAGGCTCGGCGCGCCGATCATTCCGGCCCCGTTCCGCACCCGGATCCCCATCGTTGGGGAGCGTGTGGAGGGGGGCTTTGCGCGCTAGGAGACACCATGCAGCGCCCACGCACGGGTCACGTCCGCACGGTGGCTCTGGGCGCGGTCGTGGGTCTGTGCCTGATCGTCCCGCTCGCCGCCGCCTCCGCGGACTCGGCGGGCCCGGACAAGGGCCGCCACACCGCCGACTCGGGGCCGACCACCCGCCCGAGCGCCGCCAAGGCGGCCGAGTTCGGCAATGGTGTCGGCGATCGTGATCGGGCCGGTTCGGCCGGGCTGCTGGAGTTGATCGGTGGCAAGCCCACCGCGAAGTCCTCGGCCACGGCCGGTACTTTGCCGGTCGTGGGCACGGAAAGCGTGTGCGGCAAGGCGGTCGACGGCCCCCAGGGGGTGCGCGCGCAGACCTGCGTCGAGCGCGACGGCTCGGAGGCATGGGGGCGGGTCTACTACCGAAACCCCACGCCCGACCCGCTGTTGCTGGTGATGAGCGTTCTCCAGCCGGGCGGCAACACGCTGCGGGTGACCTGCACCGTCGAACCCAAGGACACCGAGGGTCGCTGCGACAGTCCGCGCGTGCGTGTGCCCAAGGACGTCCAGGGCTGGTCCGCAGTCGCCGAACTGGCTTCCAAGGACGGCTCGACCAAGCTGCTCCGTTCGGGATCGGCCACCACGCAGCGCTGACTTCGGCCCGGGAAAGCCGCCGCGTCCGGCGATCGACGCATACGGACAATTCGATGCTCGGTGGTGAAAAAAGCCCTCGGGACAAAATCGGGAAAAGACCCCGGAAAAGTGAGAGGCCCGGCCGCTGAAGACGGGGGATGCATCAGCGACCGAGCTGTCTCAAAGGTAACAACAAGCCGGCCGATCTCCAATCCGGGGCCGTTCATCGACCGATCGCGACCGATCCCGCACGCCCGTTGTCGGGCGTGCGGGCGATTTTTGTCGTCCTCGGTGTACGTCGGCGACCGGGCGGATCGACCCCGCCCCGTTCCCTATCGGCTGGGCGTCAGCACCTTCTCCGCGGTGCCCTCGGCGGTGCCGCCGGCGGGTCGGTCGGGCGGGTCCACCGCCAGGTGCGGCAGCACCTTGTCGAGCCACGCGGGCAGCCACCAGTTGGCCCGGCCCAGGACGTGCATCAGGGCGGGCACGAGCAGCATGCGCAGGATGAACGCGTCCAGCGCGACCGCGCCCGCCAGGCCGAGGCCGGCCATCATGCCGCCGCGGTCGCCGCTGAGGATGAACGAGCCGAACACGAAGATCATGATGAGCGCGGCCGAGTTGATCACCCGTCCGGTCCCGGCCTGGCCCACGCGTACCGCACGGGCGTTGTCGCCGGTGTGCAGCCATTCCTCGTGCATGCGGCTGACCAGGAAGACCTGGTAGTCCATCGACAGCCCGAACAGCAGCGGCAGCATGATCACCGGCAGGAAGGAGATGATCGGCCCCTCCTTGCCGAGCCCCAGCAGATCCATGCCCCAGCCCCACTGGAAGATCGCGACCAGCAGGCCGAACGACGCGCACGCGGCGATCAGGTTCATCAGCGCGGCGGTCAGCGGCACCAGCAGGCTGCGGAACGCGACCAGCATGAGCAGGGCGCCCAGCCCCACGATCAGGGCGATGAAGCTCGGCATGCGGTCGCCGACCACGGCCGCGAAGTCCTTCTGCAGCGCGGTCTCGCCGCCGATGTGGACCTTGAGCGTGCTGCCCTTCGCGGCGGCGGGGACGGTCTTGTCGCGCAACGTGTCGATCAGCTTGTCGGTCGCCTCGGCCTGCGGGGACGTCGCGGGCACGACCTGTACGACCCGGGTATCGGCGGCGAGGCCGCGGGCGTCGGCGGGCACCGGGGCCTCGATGACGCGCACGACACCGGGGGTACGGCGTATCTCGGTGATCAGGGTGTCCAACGCCTGCCGGTCCCGCGCACCGTCGAGCTCGGCGACCATCAGCAGCGGGCCGTTGAAGCCGGGGCCGAAACCCTTGGCGAGCAGGTCGTACGCCTGCCGCACGGTCTGCGAAGTCGGCTGGTTTCCTTGGTCGTTGGTGCCCAGGCGGAGCGAGAGCGCGGGCACCGACAGCGCCGCCATGACGACCAGCGCGACGAGGCCGAGGAGTCGGGGCCGGCGTTGCACCAGGCTCGCCCAGCGCAGCGCGGCGCGCCCGGCCTCCGCGTCGCGCGGGGCGTCGGCGGCGGAAGTCGCGGCCAAGGCCCGGCGTTCGCGGCGGCTGAGCGCGCGCAGGCCGAGCAGCCCGAGCAGCGCGGGCAGCAGGGTGGCGGACGCGAGCACGCTGAGCACCACGACGAGCGTGGTGCTGATCGCGATTCCGTCGAACAGGGTGATGTCGACGGTGAACAGCGCGAGCAGCGCGACGCACACCGTGCCGCCCGCGAACACCACGGCCCGCCCGGAGGTGTCCAGTGCCCGTACCGCCGCCTCCTTGGGGGACAGGCCCGCCTTGAGGCCGTTGCGGTGTCGCGTCACGATGAACAGGGCGTAGTCGATGCCCACACCCAGCCCGATCAGGCTGCCCAGCAGCGTCGCGGTCTCCGGGATGTCGGTGACGTGGCTGAGCAGGACGACCGTGGAGATCCCGGTGCCGACCGCGAACACCCCGCTGACCAGCGGGAGCAACATGGCGAACAACGATCCGAAGGCGAGGAAGAGGATGATGCCCGCCGCGACGATGCCCACCGCCTCGGCCAGCCCGGCCGGAGGCTCCTGGGCGGCCTCGATCGCGGGACCGCCGAGTTCGACGCGCAGTCCGGGGGCGCGGGCCTGCTCGGCGCGCTCGATCAGGTGCTTGAGATTCTCGGTGTCCAGCTCGAACTGCTGCTTGACGAAGGTCACCTGCGCGAACGCGATCCGGCCGTCGGCGCCGACCTGCTCGGCGCCGTCCGGATCGTACGGGCCGACCACACGACCGACGTCGGGCATGCGCGCGATGTCGGCGAGCAGCGCGGTCATCCGGTCGCGTACCGCCGGATCGTGCACGGTGCCGCGCTCGGTCTGCCACACGACGTTGTCCACATCGCCGGCCGCGTCGGGGAAGGCCTTCTGCAGGCGCTCGTACGCGGTCGACGACTCGGTCCCGGGGATCTTGAACACGTTGGAGTACGCACTGCCCGCCGTCACGCTCGCCGCGACGGTTCCGAACAGCGCGGCCACCCACAGCAGGACCACCGCCCACCGGTGATCGAGACACCATCGCGCCCAAGCCGCCATAGCCGTTCCCTTCCTCGTGCGGGCCACGCGGCCCGGTCGTGCGTTCCGAGGCCAGACTCGGCGGCGGCCGAGGCGGTGCGGCGGCCGGCCGGCGCACTCACAGGAAGCTCACAAGCAGTCCCCCGCAGTTCCGCAAACTTCCGCCGGATACTGGGGACATGAGCAGCAGTCAGCCGCGCGCGGGCGCCACGGTCCTGATCGTCGAGGACGAGCCGAGCATCACCGACGTCCTCGCCATCACCCTGCGGTTCCACGGCTTCGAGGTGGCCACGGCGGACGGTGTGCACGCCGCCCTCGCCGCCGCGCGCAGCGTGCGGCCCGACGTCGTGCTGCTGGACATCTCGCTCCCGGACGGCGACGGACGCCAGGTGTGCCGCATATTGCGCGCCGAACGGCCGGAGATCGCGGTCGTGTTCCTCACCGCCCGCGACGCGCCCGCGGACGTCGTCAAGGGGCTCACCCTCGGCGGCGACGACTACATCACCAAGCCGTTCAATGTGGACGAGTTGGTCGCGCGCACGCGCGCGGTGTTGCGACGTACCCGGCCGGCGCCGGACGCGAGCGCGCCGCCGATCGCGCGTCCGCCCGTACTGCGGCACGGCGACCTGGAGTTGGACGAGGCGACGTACACCGCGCGCCGGGGCGGACGCGGCGTGGAGCTGACCCCGACCGAGTTCGCGCTCCTGCGCCACCTGATCCGGCACGGCGACCGGATCGTGCCGAAGGAGCAACTGCTGCGCGAGGTGTGGAAGTACGAGCACGTCGTGGAGTCCACGGTGGTCGAGACGTACATCAGCTATCTGCGTCGCAAGCTCGACCCGCTGGTGCCGGACGGGCCGCCGCTGATCACGACGCGACGGGGCATGGGGTACGGGCTCCGGCCGGCGGACTACGGGGCGTGACGGGCGGGATCGGCGGGAGCGAGGGGCGGAGCGACGTGGGCGGGTCGACGTGGGCGGGTTGACGGGGCGGGCGGGCGGACGACTGCGCCGGCGCGGGAAGGCGTGCGAGCGCAAGCGTCCGCACATCGTGGCCATGCGCGCGACGCTGGCGCTGAGCAGCATCGCGGTGCTCGCGATCGGGCTGGCGCTGCTGATCTGGTTCAGCATGATGGGGGTTCGGCACTATCTGGAGTCCGGCGTCGACGACGACCTGACCACGGGCCGGACCGGCATCGAGCGGGCCGGCCTCACCCGCGCGCAGTTGTCCGAACCGGGCCCGACCGCGGGCCTGCGCGATGTGCTGATGTCGGTCGGCCTGCACGGCAAAGTCTTCGTGATGGTCGACGAGCGGGGCACCGCCCTGCCGGTCGCCGACCAGACGCCGAACGCCCTGCAGCGCGCCTTGGCGGCGGTGGTCCGGGATCCACGCGGCATGACGGCGCACGAACAGCCGCGCGCCGTCTCCCTCGGCGGGGAGTCCTACCGGGTCGTCACGGCACGCCTGGCCGACGGTCACTACATCCTCCTCGCCCGCTCGACCGAGGACCTCGATGGTGTGGTCGACCAGGTCGTGCATTTCGAACTGCTGGTCGGCGGCGCCCTGTTGGTGCTGTTGGGCGGGTCCATCTACTTCGTCGCCCGGTGGCGGCTGCGGCCGTTGGAGGACATGGTCGAGACGGCGTCGGGCATCGCCGAGGGCGGTCCGGACCGACCCGACCTGTCCGCGCGCGTGGCGCCGCGCCATCGGTCGTTCAGCGAGGTCGAGCAACTGCGTACCGCGTTGAACGCGATGTTGCAGCAGGTCGAGTCGGCGTTCGAGATCCGCGAACACGCGGCGACGCACCTTAAGCGGTTCGTGGCCGACGCGTCGCACGAGCTGCGTACACCGTTGGCGGCGATTCGCGGCTATCTGCAGTTGTACGAAAAGGGGATGCTGGCCTCGGAGGACGAGCGCACCCGGGCGCTGAACCGCATGGGGGTCGAGGCCGAGCGGATGGACCGGCTGGTCGACGAGTTGCTGGCGCTGGCCCGGCTGGACCAGCGCCCGCAGTTGCGGCCGCGCCCGATCGACCTGGTGTGCGTGGTGCGTGGCGCGATCGCCGACCTGCGCGCGCAGCAGGCGACCCGGCGGGTGCACACGGATCTGCCGGAGACCTGTGTGGTGCTGGCCGACGAGGCGACGCTGAGTCAGATCGTCGGCAATCTGCTGACCAATGTGCGTGCGCACACGCCGACGTCCGCGGATGTGCACGTGTCGGTGTCGGTGTCGATGTCCGAGGCCACGGCCGAGGACGGGGAGCGGCGGGTCGTGTTGTGCGTGCGCGACGAGGGGCCGGGCATGCGTCCGCGGGATGCCGAGCGCATCTTCGACCGGTTCTTCCGGGCCGCGCGCGAGCGCGGCGGGAACGGCACGGCGAGTGGCATCGACCGGGGGACCGGTTCGGACACCGGGAGCGGGCTCGGCATGGCCATCGTGTGGGCGGGGGTGGCCGCGAACCGGGGCAGTGTGCGGGTGGAGACCGCACCGGGGGCGGGGCTGTCCGTCGTCGTCGAACTGCCGGCCGCGGATGCCGACGCGCGGCGGCGGGAGGGCGGGGCGGACGAGGGGACGGATGAGGACTTCGGCCCGCGACCGCCGTCGCTGGTGGCCCCGACGTCGGATTCGCGCTGAACGCGGTCCGGTCGACCGACCGGGTCGGCCGCGGGTGCGGCCGACCCGGGTGCCCGCGGGGTCCGACTAGTTCAGCGTGATCTGGCGGTTCAGCAGACCGTTGCGGGCGCTGCGCTGACGCGGCGTCAACGGACTGGTGTCCGCCATCGCGGCGGCGAGCCGCTCACCGAATTCGCGGGCCGGCTTCTCCACGTCCTCGGCGCTCATCGCGGTCGGCAGGTCCCACACCGGGACGAGCAGCCCGTGCGCGCGGAACGAACCGACGAAGCGGGTGCCCTCGCCCAGGCTCGACTCGCCGGCCGCGTGCAGCCGCGCGATCGCGTCGAGCAGCTCCTCCTCCGCGTACGGCATCACCCAGCGCAGGTGGTTCTTCTCGGTGGTGCCGCACCAGTAGGCGGCGTCCACCGAGGTCAGCCGTACGGTCGGCATGGCCGCCGCGTTCGCCCGCTCCAGCGACGCGCTCACCTCGGCGTTCATCGCGGCCGGGTCGTCCACCCAGAAGTCGAAGCCCTGGTGGACGGTGATCTCCAGCGGCTTGGACAGGTCGAGCAGGTCCTGCAGCCGGTCGCCGGACTCGGGCAGCGGGCCGGGGGTGACCGAGGTGCCGTCCTCCTGCGCGAGCGCGCGCTCCAGGGCGTGCGCGAGGTCCCGGCTGACGTCACCCGAGCTGGTGTGGGTCTGCAGACCGACCAGGATCGCGCCGTCGGCGCGCCGCAGCGCGGGCCAGGCCATCGGCAGCACGGTCGCGAGCGTGACGACCTGGTCGGCGTGCTCGCCGGTCAGGGTCAGCCGCGCGGTCGCGGCCGGGACCAACTCGCGCAGCGCGATCCAGTCGCATTCGTTCGGCAGCCCCTGGAACGGACGCAGCACGAGCGTCTCGGCGGCGGAGGACGCCTCACGTCCGTGACATGCCTTGTACCGGCGGCCCGAGTTGCACGGGCACGGTTCGCGACCGCCGACGACCGGGACGGATCCCGTGGCGGCTGCGGTCTGGGTCTTGTTGCCGGTGTGGCCCTTCAGCGCGGCCTTCTTGCCCATGCTGCGGTCTCTCCGCCTCGGTGTCGGGGGGATGGTGGTCGACGACTCACCAGGTCCGAGGGTACTGAGTTCCGCGAGCACGGGTAGCCGCTCGAACGGGTGGGCGAACGCGTGGCTGACGCGATGGGTGCGCGGGTCGGCCCGCGTCGGTCGACGTACCGGCTCGGTGGTGCGGGCTCGGTGGTGCGGGCTCGGTGGCCCGGGCTCGGCCGCACGGGTGAACTCGCCGTGCGTACGCCGCGGGGGTCGGCGCGGCCGGATTCAGTCGAGTGGGTCCACCGCGTCCAGGTCGAACTCGTCCCACAGTCGGTCGCCGGTGCGCGACTTGATCGGGACCAGTGCCCACACGGTGACCTCGTCCGGGGTGCCACGCACGCCCCAGTCGGCCGCCAGGGTGCCGATGATGGACAGGCCTCGGCCGCCGTGCGCGCTCAGCGACGGGCTGGCCTGCCGGGGGCGGGTCGAACTGCCGCCATCGGTGACCTCCATGGCGAGCAGCCCGTCGGGACGCACCCACCAGGCCGCGCGGACGTTGCCGGACGGCAGCGCGCGGGCATGCCGTAGCGCGTTGCTCAACAATTCGGACAGGATCAGCACCGCGTCGTCCACGACGTCCCCGGCGATGCCGCGTTCGCCGAGGTCGGTGGCCAGGCGGTGCCGAGCCGCGGACACACCGATCGGAGCGTGCGGTACCAACACCGCCGCGGAATCGGGCACCCCACGGGCCACGACCATTGCCACCCCCGGCCTCCTTAGTGCACACGCCTGTCGCGAGCGCATCTCTCGCGCGTCGGGCTTGAGATGCCCGATGCCGACGGACGGGAAACGGCGGGGCGACGCGCGCTCCGACTCGCCCAGGGGCGTATAGGGGTATGCGATCCTGTCAAGACGGATATAACGGCTCGAAAGGCTACCAGCGTACGCCCCCTTATGGGGTTCAATCGGACACTTGGGCCAGTACCTGTCGTGGCCGATTCGTGATGATGGCGTCCACGCCGAGCCGCAGGCACAGCTCGACGTCCTCGGGAGCGTCCACGGTCCACACGTGCACCCGGTGGCCGGCCCGGTGCAGGCGGGCGACGTAGCGCGGATGGGCCCGCACGATGTCGATGCTGGGGCCGGCGATGCGCACGTCGCGGGGCAACGTACCGTCGCGGAACAACAGCGGGACGTGCTCCATCAGGAACACCGTGGGCAACTCCGGCGCCATCAGCCGCATCCGGCGCAGGGACAGTTGGGAGAAGCTCATCACCCGGATCAGTGACGGGCCCTCGGCGGTCGGGCGGGTCAGCGCGAACCGCTCCAGCAGGTCGACCAGGCGGCGCTCGACCAGGCCCGCGTAGCGGGTGGGGTGTTTGGTCTCGATCGCCAGGCGCACGGTGCGCGGCGCGTCCACGACCAGTTCGAGCAGGCGCTCCAGGGTGAGTACCGACCGGCGGTCCCAGTCGGGGGCCTCCGGCTCCTCCGGGCGTTCGCGTTCGACGCCGGATTCCTTCCAGGAGCCGAAGTCGAGCGCGGACAGGTCCGCGAGCTCCAGCGTCGAGACGATCCCGCTGCCGTTGGAGGTGCGGTCGACCTTGCGGTCGTGGACGCAGACCAGATGGCCGTCGGCGGTCAATCGGACATCGCATTCGAGTGCGTCGGCGCCGTCCTCGATGGCCTGGAGATAGGCCGCGAGCGTGTGCTCGGGGACGGTGTCGGACGCGCCTCGATGGGCGACGACCTGCACGTTGGCGCGCAGTGGGCGCGCCCCGGTGGTGGACACGGGACAATCGTGCCATCCCGAGGTGAGCACAGGGTGACGGCCGGGTGTCCGGCGTCGGTGTCCGGCGGCGGGTCGTTGTCGGGATTGCCGCCGGGGTGCCGGCGGGGCGCCGGCGGAATGGTCGGCAGGTCCGGCGGAGGGCCGGTGGGGTGGGCCCTCGGATGCTCCCGGAGCGCTCACCGGAAGCGGTCGATACGGCGCCGATGGGGCCGCCGATCGGGGCGCGAACCGGGGCGCGCATTGACCCGACGGCGCCGGATCGGGTCGATCTTCGGTGATTCTTCCGGGATTTGCACCCCGGTTCAGGGGGTTCGACCTGCGCGGATAACCCCGGGATAAGGGGGGCGGGCGGTCGGGACGCCCGGCGCTTACGGTGTTCAGACAGGGCGTCGGGGAGTCTGTGGACATCAACGATTCCGAAGTGTGTGGGAGGAAGACCGTGAGCGACGACCGCGACGTGACCGGCGGCGAAGTCGGTTCACCGGTGCCAGGGGAGGGCAACGGATCGTCTCCCGCCACACCACTGCCAGCGGAGCCGGTGATCGGGTCCGGGCCGGCCGAGCCGGCGTTCCGTTCCGAAGCGGCGGCCGAGCCGGAGTTTCGGTCCGAGGTGCCGGCCAAGCCGGTCGAGGCGCCCACCGTGGGTCAGTCGCACGCCGCGCCGGTGTCGCCGACCGCTCCGCTGCCGCCGGTGGGCGAGCCGTCGGCCGAGGTGCCCGCCGCGTTCGCGGCCGGCGCGTCCACGGCCGGTGCGGGTGGTGGGGCCGGCGCGGGCGTTCCGCCGTTCGGGACCACCGGTGCCTACCCCGGTTACCCGGACTACCCCGGCTTCGGCGCACCGCCCAAGCCCAAGCGTCGCCCGTCCGGGATCCTGGTCGCGGCCGTGGTGGCCGCGCTGCTCGCCGGTGGTGTCGGCGGCGGGGTGGGCGCGTGGATCGTGGACCGCGACGACAAGCCGGCCACGGCCGGCGTCAGCCCGTCCTCCTCCCCGGTGGACCCGGCCTCGCTGAACCGCTCGCCCACGAGCGTGGCGGGGATCGCCAAGCAGGCCGTTCCCAGCACGGTGACGATCAAGACCAAGGGCAGCGCGTCCGGTCAGGGCACCGAGACCGGCACCGGCGCCGGCTTCGTGTACGACAAGCAGGGCCACATCCTCACCAACAACCACGTGGTCTCGCTCGCCGCCGCCGGTGGCGAATTGAGCGTGACCTTCTCCGACGGCACCACCAAGCCGGCCAAGATCGTCGGCCGCGCCGAGGGCTACGACCTCGCGGTGATCAAGGTCGACGACATGCCGGCCAGCGTGCAGCCGCTGCCGCTCGGCGACAACGACAAGGTCGCGGTCGGCGACCCGGTGATCGCGATCGGCGCACCGTTCACCCTCTCCAACACGGTGACCACGGGCATCGTGAGCGCCAAGGACCGTCCGGTCGCCTCCGGCGACCAGCAAAAGGTCTCCTACATGAACGCGATCCAGACCGACGCGGCGATCAACCCCGGCAACTCCGGCGGTCCGCTCCTGAACGCGGCCGGCGAGGTGATCGGGATCAACTCGGCGATCCGCTCGACCGGTGGCGGCGGCCAGTCGCCGTTCGGCCAGCAGCAGGAATCCGGCAGCATCGGCCTGGGCTTCGCGATCCCGATCAACCAGGCCAGGTGGGTCGCGGACACCCTGATCCAGGGCAACAAGCCGGTCTACGCGCAGATGGGCATCCTGCCCGACTCGCGCTACACCGGGACCGGCGCGCAGATCGTGGCGCAGAACACCAACGGCCAGGACCCGGTCACCGCGAACGGCCCGGCGGCGAAGGCGGGCCTGAAGGCCGGCGACGTGATCACCAGGCTGAACAACCGGGCGATCGGCTCCTACGAGGACCTCTTCAGCGAGATCTGGAGCCACCGCCCGGGCGACAAGGTGAAGGTCACCTACCAGCGCGACGGCAAGGAAGCCACCACCGAGGTCACCCTGGGCCAGCGCGTCGGCGACAACTGACCGCCACCCCGGGCCCGAACACCCCCGCCCCGAATCCCCAGTGATCGACACCATCGCTCATGAGAGACTGATCCCGCCCGCGCCCGATCCCGGTCGCGACGCTGGAGGACTCGCCTAGTGGCCGATGGCGGCAGTCTTGAAAACTGCTAGCAGGGGTGACTCTGCTCGTGGGTTCGAATCCCACGTCCTCCGCAGGAAGCAACGCGGACACACGAGAACACAGGTGGGCGGCGGTACCCGGAGGGAATCGGGTGCCGCCGCCCACCTGTGTGTCGTGGTGTTCGTGGAGCGGTCGTGATCGCTGCTCCCCGTCGCCCTTGTCCACCGATCGGTGGACGACGAGTTCCATCGGTCGAGCCTGTCCGGGATATGGGCGCCGAGACCAGGATTTCGGGCATGACGAAACTTCCTGTTCGCATGGCGCGGTGGAGCGCCGGACATCCTTGGCGGGCGATAGCCGGCTGGTTCCTCTTCGTCGCGCTGTGCCTCGGAGCCGGGATCGGTGTCGGGACCAACGCGGCCACGGCCGACGACTTCCGGGTCGGCGAGGCCGGGCGCGGCGAGGCGCTGGCCACCGAGGGCGGCCTGCAACAGAAGCCGACGGAGCGGGTGTTGATCACCGCGAAGCCCGGGGCGCAACAGTTGGACCCGGGCGCCGCCGACGCCGCGGCCCGCGAGGTCGTCGGCCGGATGCGGGCGCTGCCCGAAGTGTTGTCCGTGGCCGCGCCGGTGCGCTCGGCGGACGGTACGGCGGTCCGGGTCGACGTCACCATGAAGGGCGCCGAGCTCGAGGGCAAGGAGCACGTCGACCCGCTGCTGGCGCAGACCGCGAAGGTACGGGCCGGCCATCCCGGGCTGCTGATCGCGGAGACCGGCGGCCCCTCGATCAGCAAGGACGTCCAGGGCCAACGCGGCGAGGACCTCTCGCGTACCGAACTGATCGCGCTGCCGATCACCTTGATCACCCTGCTGATCGTGTTCCGGTCGGCGGCGATGGCCACCGTGCCGCTGCTGCTCGCGCTGTCCTCGATCGCGGCGTCCATCGGGTTGTCGATGCTCGTGTCGCACGTGTTCCCGGACGCCGGCGTCGGTACCAACGTCATCCTGCTGATCGGGTTGGCGGTCGGCGTCGACTACGCGCTCTTCTACCTCAAGCGCGAACGCGAGGAGCGGGCCCGGTCCGACGGCCGGCTCGACTCGCGGGCCCTGGTGGAGCTGGCCGCGGCCACCTCAGGACACGCCGTCGTGGTGTCCGGGCTCGCGGTCGCCGCCTCCAGTGCGACGCTGTTCCTCGCGGACGACGTGATCTTCTCCTCGATCGCCACCGGTGCGATCGTGGTCAGCCTGGTCGCGGTGCTCGGTTCGCTGACCGTGTTGCCCGCGCTGCTGGTCAAGCTCGGTGCCCGGGCCGAGCGCCGGGCGGCCCGTCGGGCCGAGCGGGCGAGCCGACGCGGCGAGGTCGTGGCGGCCAAGCCGCCGCGTACCACCGGAGCCGGCCGGATCACCTCGGCCATGCTGCGGGTCACCAGCCGGCGCCCCGGCGCCACGCTCGCCGTCGCCGTGCTGGCCATGCTGGCCATGACCGCTCCGCTCGCGGACCTCAAGCTGACCGACATCGGCCGGGAGACCTACTCCCGCGACCTCCCGGCGATGGAGACCTGGCACCGGCAGAACCAGGCGTTCCCGGAACTGAAGTCGATGCACCAGGTCGTGGTTCGGGCCGAGGCCGGCCGCGCCGACGAGGTGGCCGGCGCGCTGCGCGAGTTGGAACAGCGGGCCCAGGCCGACCCGTCGCTCTCCCGGGTCACCGAGCTGCGCACGTCGCCCGACCGCCGGATCACCATGCTGGAACTGCGAGTGCCGCATTTCGTCAGCGCCGCCACCGCGCAGGACTCGCTCGATCGGGTACGCGACGAGTACGTGCCGGCCACCGTGGGCAGGCTGTCCGGCGTCGACGTCGCGGTGACCGGTGACGTCGCCCGCTACGCGGACTATCCCGAACATCAAAAGGGCAAGTTGCCGCTGATCGTGGTGACGCTGCTCCTGGTCACCTTCGTGATCACCGTGTTCGCGTTCCGGTCGGTGGTCCTGGGCCTGGTCGGCGTGGTGTTGAACCTGCTCTCGGCCGGCGCCGCGCTCGGGCTGCTCGTGCTGACCTTCCAGGGCACCTGGGCGGAGGGGCTGCTCGACTTCGATTCCACCGGATCGATCGGCTCTCGCGTACCGCTATTCCTGTTCGTGATCCTGTTCGGGCTGTCGATGGACTACCAGGTGTTCGTGATCAGCCGGATCCGGGAGGCCGCGCTGCGTGGGGTGTCGACCCGGCAGGCGGTGCTCGACGGGATCGGCAGCTCGGCCGGCGTGGTGACCAGCGCGGCGTTCGTGATGGTGACCGTGTTCGCCAGCTTCATCGGTCTGCATCTGATCGAGATGAAGCAGTTCGGCTTCAGCCTTGCGGTGGCCGTGCTCCTGGACGCGTTCGTGATCCGGATCATGATCCTGCCGGCGACGATGTTGCTGCTGGGGGAGAAGACCTGGTGGCCGTCGATCGGGACGCGTCGGACCCGGGAGCAAGCCCCCGCCGCCGACGCTCGCACGACCGAAAAAGTAGGCTGATCGGTATGTCCGAACGGCCGCAGCTCACCGACCCGTTCCGGATGTGGACCCTGCACCGGTGGTACATCCTCTTCTGGGTGCTGCTGGGACTGGCTCCGATGGCCGTCGCCGGCACGGACGATGCCGGCGCGACCCGGTACTGGTCGGTGGGGCTGCCGGTCGTGCTCGGCCTGGCCTACCTGATCACGCGGGTGTTCCCCGGCAACCGGGTGCTGCGACCGCACACCTTCGTGTGGGTGCTGATCATCGGGCTGGGCGCGATGGCCTACCCGCGCGACGGCGGTGCCTCGGTGTACGTCGCGACCCTCCCGCTCTTCTGGTTCCTCACTCGGGACCCCAGGCCCGCCATCACGTACGGCGGCCTCGCCGCGGTCGCCACCGTGATCGGCGGGGTGGCGCCGCAGGGTTGGAGTCCGGACCTGCTCACCGGCAACACCGTCGCCACCCTGATCGCCTACACGGTGAGCGTGCCGCTGGGGTTGTCGGTGCACCGCCTCGTCGAGCAGAGCGGTGAGCGGGTCCGCGTCCTGGGCAGCGAACTGGAGAGCGCCCAGCTCCGGTTGGCCGAGGCCAACCAGCGTCGGGGCGCCGCGGAGGAGCGGGAGCGGCTGGCCCGGGAGATCCACGACACCCTCGCCCAGGGCTTCGCGTCGATCATCGTGCTGGCGGAGGCGGCCCGTTCCGGCATCGCCAGCGATCCCGCGACCAGCGGCAGGCAACTGCTCTCCATCGAGCACACCGCTCGGGAGAACCTCGCCGAGGCCCGGGTACTGGTCGGCTCCGCCCCGCAGAGCGGCGTCGTCCCCGGCTCGGTCGCCGGAGCCCTGCGCCGCACACTGGACCGCTTCGTCGAGGACACCGGGATCACCGTGGACGCGGACCTGC
Source organism: Embleya sp. NPDC025285 (assembly GCF_055558835.1). NCBI lineage: Bacteria > Bacillati > Actinomycetota > Actinomycetes > Kitasatosporales > Streptomycetaceae > Embleya > Embleya sp. NPDC025285. The sequence continues at coordinate 31,248 of NZ_JBVHLU010000008.1, read as the reverse complement.
CCGACGTCGAGTGCGACCAGCCGACCCGGATCGCGCTGCTGCGCTGCACCCAGGAGTCGCTGGCCAACGTACGCAAGCACGCGGAGGCCGCCGCGGTCGGCGTGGTGCTCGCCCGGCATCCGCACGGCATCGAGTTGGAGATCACCGACGACGGGCGGGGGTTCGTGGTCGGGGACGCCCGCGGTTTCGGGCTCGACGGCATGCGCAAACGACTGGCCGAACTCGGCGGCGAGTTCACCGTCACCAGTTCCGTCGGCGACGGCACCCGGATCCTGGCGATGATTCCCACCGACGGTCAGGAGTGAAGGACATGACACAGGACACGCTGCGGGTCATCGTGGTCGACGACCACTCGGTGATGCGGGCCGGGGTGGTCGCCCTGCTGGCCGCGGAGCCCACCATCGAGATCGTCGGCGAGGCGGGTGACGGCCTCGCCGCCGTCGAACTGGTCGAGCGGTTGGAACCCGACGTGGCGCTGATCGACCTGCGGATGCCGGTGCTGGACGGGGTGGCCGCCACCACCCGGATCGTCGGCCTTCCGGTCCGGACCCGGGTGTTGATCCTGACCACGTACGACACCGACGCCGAGATCGAGCGCGCGGTCGAGGCCGGTGCGATCGGCTACCTGCTCAAGGACACCACTCGCGAACAACTCGTCGAGGCCATCCGCTCGGCGGCTCGGGGCCAGACCGTACTGGCCCCCAGGGTCGCGGAGCGGCTGGTGGCCCGGATGCGCCGGCCCGCCCCGGTGGTGCTGACCTCGCGCGAGGTGCAGGTGCTCGACGCGGTGGCCGACGGCCTCTCCAACGCGGACATCGGCAAGCGACTCGTGATCGCCGAGGCGACCGTGAAGACACACCTGTTGCGGGTCTTCGCGAAGCTCGACGTCAGCGACCGCACGCACGCGGTGGTCATCGCCATCGAAAGCGGGTTGTTGCCCCGGTCGAAGCACGAATCGCGCGGTTGAACCGGTCGACGCACGAAGCGCGGGTGGAACCGGTCGACGCACGAAACGTGGGCCCGAACCGGTCGCACCCGCCTCGGCCCGCCCCGGGGGTGTCCGGGTGCACCTCGCACCCCCCGGCGACCCCGGGTGGGTCTCGGCCCGCGCCGGGGTGCGCATTCGTCCGTACCGGGGCGCGCTCGACCCCGGAAGAGCACTCCTATATATAGGGGTACGCCGGGCGCGACTTTCGGCGCACGGAATCCGCTTTCCCGCCGCCACGCATCGTGATATCGGCCCGCTTTCCCGAAGCTCCGGCTTCCGGAGGATCGCGTTCCGCGGTGGAGTCCCTCGAAAGGGGCGAAAATAGCGCCACGCGCGGGTGAAAGTGGCGCGGGTCACAGATCCGGATGTGGTGCGGATCGCATTCGGCATACTTTTCCGGCCGGTGGCGGAGTGCTCTCGCAGCGTGAATACATGCAGGCCGGCGCGGTCGTCCGGGGCAGTGGCCGGCCGGTTATACCCGGTGTGTCCACAGGCTACCGACGCCGGAATTGTGATGACGCTCACGCTGCACGTGTAAGCCGGACATAAAGGTATTTAAGACTCACCCGAAATGCCGCTCCCAGGGCGCCGGCCTGCGTGATCATGCGATCGCATCCGGTGATGTTTCGACAGTGTGTCACGGACCGATCGCGTAGCGTATAGAAGCGTGGGTCAAAAGGGGCAAAAGGTTCCCAGGTTTGCCGGCCGGTAAACGCCGATCGGGCCCGGAAGGCGGCTCGAAGGGGTCCGACGGGCATTTCTAATACCTATCCTGACCTGCGTAAATACCCGAGCGGGTTGATAAGCGCCGGATAACCTGTTTATGGTCCTGGCGATGTGCAAATCGCACCTCCTGGGTTCTCGCCGGCACGGCATGGCGGAACTCGCGGTCTGGGAGGGCCGCGGGGTTGCGGCATCGGACATCACGTCTTGGACGTGACCGTTCGGTTCCGGGCGGGGGTGATCCGCAAGGATCGCGCCGGTCCATCCGCCCCAGGGGAATTCCGAGAGGAATGTATGTCTCTCCGCAACGCTTTCGGTCGCACCAACACGCACCGCGGCATGGGTCGTACCCAGCGCCGCCTGCGCACCGCGACCATTGTCGGCGTCGTCGCCGCCACCCCGCTCGTCGGGCTCGCGACCGCGACCTCGGCCGGCGCTGCCACCACTTCCACGTGGGACAAGGTCGCCCAGTGCGAGAGCGGCGGCAACTGGTCCATCAACACCGGCAACGGCTACTACGGCGGCCTGCAGTTCACGCAGAGCACGTGGCGCGCCAACGGCGGTACCGGCAGCCCGCAGAACGCCTCGAAGGCCGAGCAGATCCGGGTCGCCGAGAACGTGCTCAAGACCCAGGGCCCGGGTGCCTGGCCGGTGTGCTCGGTCAAGGCCGGACTGACCCGCGGTGGCGGCAGCCCGGACGCCGGCAGCACCACCCCGAAGAAGTCGACCCCGAAGAAGGAGTCGACCCCGAAGAGCACCACCCCCAAGAGCACCCCGAAGAAGGTCGTCGTCGCGCCGCAGAGCGAGACGCCGAAGAAGGCCGCTCCGGCGAGCAAGCCGGCCGCGGCTCCGGTCGCCGAGACCGCGCCGACCACCTCGACCGAGGGCGCCTACGTCGTCAAGACCGGTGACACCCTCAGCGCGATCGCCGCGGCGAACAACGTGGGCGGCGGCTGGCAGGCGCTGTACGCGAAGAACCAGGGTGTGGTCGGCAGCAACCCCGACCTGATCCTCCCGGGCCAGCAGTTGGTCCTGCGCTAGAACCTCCCGGGACCGCCTCGGTCCCGAACGTTCGGCGTACGCCGTGTGGTGCCCGCGACGCGGTGCACGGCGGTCGAGTGAGCGGTGCGAAGAACACGCTGTGCGCACGTGGTGCGCGGGGCGAGCTGTGCGAAGACGGTCGGGGGCGACCGTATCTCCTGTGCGAACACCGGGAGATGCGGTCGCCTTCGGCCGTTCTGTCAGGTTTTCTCACTTCGGTGACGGCAGTACCACGACGTGCCGTGGAGGGGACGGGACGTCGCGCGGGGGTCCCACGGGCCCCTCGACCGGCCCGGGAGGCACCGTCAGGTGCGGCCCGGGCCGCGCTGCGTCGAGGCCGCCTCGGCGGCGCACAGCGACTCCAGGCGGCGGGCGATCGACGCCGCGCGCTCGACCAGCAGTCGGGCACGCTCGTGCTCGGCCTCGCTCCACTCGCCGGGGTCCGCGCGATTGCCGCCCGGATGATGACCGTTGTTGCCCATAACCGCTTGGTTCCCACCGGATGGGGGCGATCATTCACGATGTGACGCCTCATCACCCGTGATGCCGATCACGTCCGCCTTCCGGCCGGTGCCCACATTCCTGCGGCAGGGCCTCGATCCGGTCCACACTGACGACCATGACGACTCTGATCGCCGGGGCCAATGTCCCGGTTCCCGCGGGCCCGTTGACCCTGGTGATCCGCCGCGCGGCGGACGCGCCGATCGCGGACGCCTCGGCGCTCCTGCTCGGATCGGACGGCAAGGTGCGCTCGGACGAGGACTTCGTGTTCTACAACCAGCCGGCCGGGGCCGCCGGCGCGGTACGCCACCTCGGCCCGACCGCGGGCGGCGAGGCGGTCGCGGTGGATGTGCCCGCGCTGCCCGCCGACGTGGATCGTGTGGTGGTGGCCGCCTCCGTGCACGAGGGCACGTTCGCCGGGGTGGGCGGGCTCGCGCTGGCCGTGCTGGACGGCGCGGGCGGCACCGTCGCGACCTTCCCGGTGCAGGCCGGCGGCGGCGAGACGGTGCTGGTGCTGGGCGAGTTGTACCGGCGCCAGGGCGCGTGGAAGTTGCGGGCGATCGGCCAGGGTTACGACACCGGGCTGGCCGGACTCGCGAGCGACTACGGCGTGGACGTCGGCGAGGAGGACGAGGGGAGCGTCGGCGACGGGCTGCCCGCCGGGACGTTGCCGGCCGCGCCGGTGGGTGCGACGCCCGGGTGGGCGCCGCCGCCGTACAGCGACGAACCGACCATGCGCCTGCCCGCGCCCGCGGACGACCCGCAACTGGCCGGGCTGCCGCCGGAGGTGGGCGCGCGCATCTCGCTGCGCAAGGAGGCGGTGCGGATCACCCTGGAGAAGAAGGGCCTGCGTGACGTGCGGGCCCGGGTGGCGATCGTGCTGGACCGCTCCGGGTCGATGCGCGAGCTGTACGGAAACGGCGCGGTGGGGCGCCTGGTCGAGCGCATGGCGCCGATCGCGGCCCGGCTCGACGACGACGGCGAGTTGGACGCGTGGATCTTCGCCGACGAGTTCGCGCCGCTGGACCCGGTCCGGATCCCGGAACTGCCGCGCTGGATCGCCGACAACGTGTACATCGACGGCCGCAACAACCGGCCGCAGTCGCCCCCGCTGCCGAACGGGGCACAGCGCTCGCCCGACCACCTGTCCGGCGTGTTCGGCGGCAACAACGAACCGGCGGTGATCGAGGACATCATCGCGCGCTACCGCCGCGAGCCGGGTGCGCCGGTGCTGGTGCTGTTCTACTCGGACGGCGGGGTCAACCGCAGCAAGCAGATCCAGCGCCTGCTGACCGACGCGGCGGGGCTGCCGATCTTCTGGCAGTTCGTCGGACTGGGCCGCTCGAACTACGGGATCCTGGAGCGGATCGACACCATGCCCGGTCGGCTCGTGGACAACGCCGGCTTCTTCCAGGTGGACGACATCGACCGGATCTCCGACGTCGAGCTGTACGAGCGGATCCTGACCGAGTTCCCGCAGTGGCTGACCGCCGCCCGGGCGGCCGGCATCGTGCGCTGATCCGACGCCCGCACGCTCCGACCACCACCCGTGCGCCCGAGTGATTGGGGGCTGACGCGACGTCACCGGGACGGTCACAATGGGACATTGCGCCGTCCTTTGGCACCACGCCGTCGTGCAGACGAGGTACGGGGAGGGTTTTTATGCCGGTGTCGGGTGAATTCGCCGAATGGGCGACGGAACTGACGATGCGTCATGTCCCGGTGCCGGTACGACGGGCGGCCGGTCGGCGGATCCTGACCGCGATCGCGGCCGGGGTCGGCGCGGCGCGCGTGGGCCTGGTGGACCCCGCCGTACACGTCGCCGTCGGGATCGGCGGCCCACCGGAGGCGGAACTCATCGGGCACGCCGCGGGCCGGCTCGCGGCGCCCGCCGCCGCGCTCGCGAACGGCATGCTGATCGGCGCGGCACGGCCCGAACCCGATGGCGCGGGTGGGGTGATGGCCGTGGTGCTGCCGGTGGCCATGGCGGTCGGCCAGGAGGTCAAGGCGCGCGGCGACGAGGTGTTGCTCGCGGTGATCGCCGGGCACGAGATGGCCTGCCGGTTGGCCGCGCCGGACGGTTCGCGCTCGGTCGGGGTGCTCGGCGCGGCGCTCGCGGCGGCCCGGCTGATGACGCTGGACCGGTGCCGAGTCCGGGACGCGGTGGGCATCGCGGGGGAGTTCGCGGGTGCGCCGAACGGCACCGGCGGCACCCCCGGGCTCACCACCGGGATCGCGGCCGGCAACGCGATCATCGCCGCGCGACTGGCCGCGTCCGGCGCGAACGGCCCCGTCGGCGGGATCGACGAGTTGTGTCGGGCCTGGCGGCTGCGACCGGAACGGGTGCTCGGCGGGCTGGGGGGCGAGTGGGTCGGCGAGCCGCATCCGGCGGCGAAGACCACGGACTACCAGTTCGACCTGGAGACCTGCGAACGTCTCGGCGGCAGCCGCCGCGACGCCCGAGCCCTGGTCGCCGAGATCCGCGCGCTCGCCTTCGCCCCGTCCCTCGACTCGATCCTGGCCCTGACGGTGCGGGTGGCCGCGGGCACCTGAGCCGGCCGGAACCCGCCCACCGGGTCGAGCCGCCCGGCGTCGGGGCGATGGTCGGCCGTCGGGCGACGGCGGTCGAACGAAGCGGGCGGAGCCGATCCGGTTCGTGCGTCGACCACGCGGGATCGGCCCGCTGCTCGGCTATGCGCCCGTGCCCGGTGTCCCGCGGCCCGGGGCGCCGCGGAAGGCGGCGCGGTAGTCCCTCGGGGCGACACCGACGTGCCGGGTGAAGTGTTGGCGCAGGGCCAGGGGGGAGCCGAAGCCGCAGTGCCGGGCGATGGCGGTGATCGAGAGGTCGCCGATCTCCAGGAGGCGCTGCGCGGCCAGCACCCGCTGGGTGGACAACCAGCGCAGCGGCGAGGTGCCCGTGCTGCGTGCGAAGTGGCGGGCGAAGCTGCGTTCGGACATGCCGGCCAGGGCGGACAACTCGGCGACGGTCCAGGGGTGGCGCAGGTCGTCCAGGACCCGGCCGCGCAGTCGACCGAGGCCGTCGTCCGGGGCGGCGGGCGAGGCCGGTACCGGGTTGTTGACGAACTGGGCCTGGCCGCCCGAGCGGAAGGGCGCGGTCACCATCGTGCGGGCGATCTCCATGGCGGCGGTCGCGCCGTGGTCGACGCGGACCAGGTGCAGGCACAGGTCGATGCCGGCCGCCGAGCCGGCCGAGGTCCAGATCGAACCGTCGCCGACGAACAGGACGTTGGCGTCCACGGTGACGGCCGGGTATTGGTCGGCCAGGTCGTCGGTGTCCAGCCAGTGTGCCGTCGCGCGCCGTCCGTCCAGCAGGCCGGCGGCGGCGAGCACGAAGGCACCCGAGCACAACGAGGCGATCGTGGCGCCCCGTTCGTGCGCGGACCGCAGGGCCCGCAGCACGTCGTCGGGGAAGGTGTCGCGCCTCGGCACGACCCGGTGTTCGTTGCCCGGGACGATCACGAGATCGCACTCGTCGAGGCCGTCCAGGTCGTAGTCGGGAATGCAGAAGACGCCGGCCCCCAGATTCACCCCGGCGCGTTGCGGGCCGCACACCCGAAGCTCGAAGGCCGGGACGCCCCGGTCGGTGCGATCGACTCCCCAGACCTCGAAGGCGACCGCGTATTCGAACACCCGTACCGGGTCGAACAGCAGAATCCCCACGCGCCGCATGGCGGCAACCTAACCCGCCCGGCGTGGATGCCACCACGGACCGGCCGGTGATCCGGTGGATCGGCCGGCCGGGCCGTGGTCCGCGCGAGCGCTCGGGCGACGAGCGGCTCCTCGTTCCCGATCCGTCCCGCGACGTCCGGGTCCTGTCCGTTCCCGCGGCAGGCTCCGGGCGCATCCTTGGTGCGACTCGCGCCCATCCGCCCCGTGACCGATGGGATCGAGCGGCCGGATCGGCGTACCGCACACCCCGGGAAGGTCCTCGGGGCCGAGGTGTGTGGCGGCTTCCGGCTCGCCTTCGATCCTTGTCGCTGTCGTGGGGTCGAGGTGAGTGGCAGAAATGCCAACCATGGATGGATTTCTGCCACGCCCGGCGGGCGTACCCCGAGCCGGGACCACGGTCGGGGCGGAGGTGTGCACGAGACGGGTGCTCGTATGGCGGGTGCTCGTATGACGAGTGCGCAAGCGGAGGTGGGTGTCGACGCAGGTGTGCATAAGTTGTCCACAGCCTGTGGAAACTTTTGGGGGATGTCGGAGCTTCCTGTGGACAAGACGTGTCCCATGGTGGGCCGGGCCGGCCCCGGCGCGCCCCGGTGACACGCCGTCAGACGCCCTTGCGCGCCGGCACCTCGTCCGGTTCCAGCCGGCGCATGTCGGCGAAGCCGTCACCCGTGGAGTAGCTGTCCTCGCACAGCACGAGCGCGTCGGCGTCGAAGCCCCACACGATCGCCATTTGCGTTTCGTACAGGTAGAACGCGTCGACGTCCGGCACGGACCGGCCCATTCCGGCCAGGATCCGTCCCGGATAGGCGATCCGCAGGATGCCCTCGGTTACCACGGTGTCCTGATCCACCGTCAGGCGGTCGATGTGGTGCGCGAGTCGGCCGCAGTCGTTGTCGACCACGGCACGATAGAACTCGCGGACCTCGGCGTGACTCTTGGGGGCGCGATCCACCGGGGAAGCGCCCCACTGGTGGTAGACGGCCCGCGGCGAGACGGTGGCCATCAGGGCGTCCAGGTCGCCTTCGTGCTCGGCGCGCATGTGCGCAATCAGGGTGGTCAGGATCGCCTGCCGGCGCGGATCGTTCTCCGCCGCCAGGCGTTTCTCGGCGAGTTCCCACGTGCGTCGCGCGTCGATGAGCCCGGTCATGTGTCCACCCTCCGCCGGTCGTTGTGTCTCCCGACACCTTGCATCGAAGTAGTTCACTGTGCAATACAAGTAATTGACTGTGCAATGCAAATCGCATGCGTGGCACACCTGAATCCGCCCGAGTGGCACACCGGTGGTTCCGCCCGGTGCGGCGTGCGTGTTCCGGACGACGAGGTGGCGACAGATGAGCGACGCGGGCGAAGTGCGGGACGCCAAAGCGATGTTCGACCTGAGCGGCCGGGCGATCGCGGTGGCCACCCATTGCGGCGATCTCGATCGATTGGCGCGCTGGTGGACACGACCGTCGCGCACTTCGGCGGCATCGACATCGTGCTCGACAACGCCGCGAACGAACCGGCGCAACCGGTCGGCGAGATCACCCCCGCCGCGGGCAGCTTCATGACCGGACGGATCGCCGGCATCGACGGCGGGCCGACCGTGCAGTGAGCCGGGTACCGCCCGGTCGGGCGCGGCTCGCTCGGTCGCGCGCGGCTCAGTCGAGCGCGGTGGCGCCGATCACCGGGACGAGTGCGTCCGGAAGCGGGTACACCGGCTCGGCCGGCACGGCCGCGGCGGCCGCGGCCAGGTCACCGGCGCGGACCAGATCGTGCACCCGGTGCGCGAGCGCGGTCACGTCGGTGATCCGGCGCGTCCACTCGTCGGCGTAGGCGCGCGTCGCCCACCCGGCCAGGCCGAGCTGCAACGAACGATGCGCCAACGGCCGCAGGGTCAGGTCGCGTTCGGGGTCCCATTGGATTCGCACCGTGGTCGCGTGCAGCCGCCGACCCCACGTGTCCCGGTCCGGATAGGTGGTGTGGTCGTAGTGGCTCAGGCACGCCCCGGCGAGCGCGGCCTCGAAGCCCTCGCGGCTGATCTCCAGGGCCAGCACCCGCTCCTGCTTGGGCTTGGTCGCCCATCCGCTGCGGTACATCATCCAGGTGAAACTGGGCTTGACCCAGGTCATCCGCTCCCGACTCCAGGTGTCCGGAAACCGCTGCCCCCGGATGGCCGCGTCGGCGATCTGCGGCTTGTACGCCTGGTACACCGTGACGGTGTCGTCGGTGTACGCGGCGCGGATCTGTCGGTTCGGTATTTCCATGTCCGCAGTCTGTTCGCCCCACCCGACCCGCGACCAATCGTTTTCCCACCGGCCCACCGGCCCACCGGCCCACCGGCCCACCGGCCCACCGGCCCACCGGCCCACCGGCCCACCGGCCCACCGGCCCACCGGCCCACCGGCCCACCG
>NZ_JBVHLU010000008.1:0-21812 GCF_055558835.1 Embleya sp. NPDC025285 | reverse complement strand
GCCGTCGCCGCGAGGCGGCCAAGTCCGGCCCCACCCGCCCCCGCTCGGGTGGAGCCTGCTCGGGCGGGGCTCAGCCGTCCTCGCCGGGCGGTGTGCCGCAACTCGGGCCGCCGGGTCCGTCGAACTGCACCGAACCGAAGAAGTCCCGGTAGGTGGGGAAGAAGTTGCCCTTGCCGGTCGGGCCGGCGGAGGTCACGGCCGTGCAGCCGGTGAAGTTCGCGTCGGACCAGAGGTAGATGGTCGAGGGGGTTCGGTTCCAATCCGACTTGGCCCGGTCGTTCATGCCGAGCGCCGCGAGATCCGGGGTGCTCGTCCTCAGTGTGATCATGTCGCCGGTCCCGTCGAGGCCCGAGAACATGCAGTAGTAGCCGTCGGGGCACCGGTCGTATCCGTCGGCGGCGTGCGCCGCGGAGACCGGTGCGGCGGTGGCGGTCGCGGCGGCCACCGCCACGAGCAGTACGGAGAACTTCTTCCTCATCGATGCTCCTCGGCCGAGATGTCGTGAACTCCTGACACCAGGCCAAACGGTCCGATGGCCCGGAGGACACGGCCGCCGCGGTCGGGGTCGACGGAGGTGTGATCCCGCCTCCAAAAAATGCTTGATATTGACAAGCGATCGCGAGTCGGAGAGATTCGATGTTGCCGGGCGACACGCGTTCCCGGTCCGTATCGATGTGCAGCGCGGGGCAGCCCGACCGCGACCCTTCCGTGCCCGGCGGGCGTCGACCCGCGTCGCGACCACGCGATCCACGCACGTGAAGGAGCAGCGACGTGCATCTCGCCCCGACCCCAGCGCAGGACGCTCTGCGGGCAGAACTGCGGGACTATTTCACCCGCCTGATCACCCCCGACGTCCGCGCGGAACTCGACCGCGAGGGCGAGGGAGGCGGCCCCACCACCCGACGGGTGCGCCGGCAACTGGGCGCCGACGGCTGGCTCGGCATCGGTTGGCCGGCCGAGTACGGCGGCCAGGGCAAGGGCCCGGAGATGCAGTTCATCTTCTTCGACGAGGCGTACCGCGCCGGCGCGCCGGTCTCCATGGTCACCCTGAACACCGTCGGCCCGACCCTGATGAAGTTCGGCACCGAGGCGCAGAAGAGCTACTACCTGCCGAGGATCCTCGCCGGCGAGATCATCTTCGCGATCGGCTACAGCGAGCCCTCGGCCGGCACCGACCTGGCGTCGCTGCGCACCCGTGCGGTGCGCGAGGGCGACGAGTGGGTGATCAACGGGCAGAAGATCTTCACCTCGACCGCCCAGGGCGCCGACTGGATCTGGCTCGCCTGCCGCACCGACGTGGACGCCCCCAAGCACAAGGGCATCACGATGATCCTGGTGCCCACCAGCGACCCGGGCTTCTCCTGGACCCCGATCGTCACCGTCGGCGGGATGACCACGACGGCCACGTACTACGACAACATCCGGGTGCCCTACGACAACCTGGTGTTCGAGGAGAACTCGGGCTGGAAGCTGCTCACCAACCAGCTCAACCACGAGCGGGTCGCGCTCGCGGCCCTGGGCATGCAGGCCGAGGACTTCTTCGCCGAGGTGCTGGAATGGGCCCGCGAGACCGAGATCGAGCCGGGCGTCAAGGTGGTCGACCAGCCGTGGGTCCAGCTCAAGTTCGCCGAGACCTACGCCCGACTGTCCGCCGTTCGGATGTTCAGCTGGCGGCTCGTGCACGACGTCGGCAACAACACGCTCAACGCGGGTGACGCGTCGGGCGTGAAGTTCTTCGGCACCGAGGGTGCCATCGAGGTGTATCGCAACCTGATGGAGATCGTCGGCCCGGACGCGACCCTGCGACCCAAGTCGCCCGGCGCGTTCAGCGACGGCCTCCTGGAGGCGATGAACCGCCGCGCGCAGATCAACACCTTCGGCGGCGGCGTCAGCGAGGTCCAGCGCGAGATCGTCGCCATGGTTCGCCTTGGCATGACCCGAGTGAAGCGGTGAAGGACGACATGACCGACCCCAACAGCCAGGACAAGGCCGCCTTCCTCGCGGTCGTCAAGAAGTACGAGGGTGTGCACGACGTCTCCGGCGTGCTCGCGCTCGACCCGGTCAACGGGCCGATGATTCGGCACTGGGCCGAGGCCATGGGCGACACGAACCCGGTGTACACCGACCCCGAGGCCGCCGCCCGCACCCACTTCGGCGAGGTGGTCGCGCCCGCGACCATGCTCCAGGTGTGGATCATGCGCGGCCTGGAGGGCGGCGCCCCGGCGAACTCGGCGACCGGCGAGCTGTACAAACACTTCACCGACAACGGCTTCGGTTCGGTGGTGGCCACCAACTGCGAGCAGGAGTACCTGCGCCCGCTGCGCCTGGGCGAGGTGGTGCAGTACGACCAGCTGATCGAGACCGTCTCCGACGAGAAGACCACCGGCCTGGGCACCGGCCACTTCATCACCACACTGACCAACGTCTACGTCGACGGCGAGGCCGGCCGCGAACTGGTCGGCACGCACCGCTTCCGGATCCTGCGCTACACCCCGCACAAGAAGAAGGCCAAGGCCGCGCCGCCCGCCGAGCGGCCGCTGCGCCCGCGCAAGGTGGTCAACAAGGACAACCAGGCGTACTGGGACGGTGTGGACGCCGGGAAGCTGTTGTTCCAGAAGTGCGCCGCCTGCGCCACCCCGCGCTTCCCGTTCGCGCCCGGCTGCAACAACTGCGCGTCGCTCGAATGGCAGACCGTCGAGTCCACCGGCAAGGGCGTCGTGTACTCGCACGTCACGATGCACTACCCGAGGTTCCCGGCGTTCGACATGCCGTACGCGGTCGGCCTGATCGAACTCGAGGAAGGCGTCCGGATGCTGGGCAACGTGCTCGGCGTCCCGCACGACGAGGTCCGCATCGGGATGCCGGTCGAGCTGGAATTCGTCACCCACGACGCCGAGCTGACCGTGCCCGCGTTCCGAGCGGTTGGGGAGAACTGATGGACTTCAATCTCACCGAGGACCAGCGCGAGCTGTCCTCGCTGGCCGAACGCATCCTCGCCGACCAGTCCACGGACGAGCGGCTGAAGAAGCTCACGCAGTCCGGCGCGGACCTGGACACCGAGTTGTGGGGCAAGATCGCCGAGGCCGGTCTGGTCGGCGCGCTCGTCGAGGAACGGCACGGCGGCGGCGACCTGGGCCTGGTCGGCCTAGCCCTGCTGTTGGAGCAACAGGGCCGGTTCACCGCGCAGATCCCGCTGCTCGACACGGTCGTGTACGGGCTGCTCCCGCTGCTGCGGTTCGGCTCGGACGAGCTGATCGAACGCGACCTGCCCGGGCTCCTGGACGGCTCGCGGATCGTGGCCGGCGCGCTCGCCGAGGTCGGCGCGGGACTGCCCGCCGTACCCAAGGTGACCGCGCGACGGGACGGAGCCGGCTATCGCCTGGACGGCGACAAGCGCGCGGTGGCCTGGCTCACCGTCGCCCACCGGATCCTGGTCACCGCGTCGCTCGACGGCGCGCTCGCGGTGTTCACCGTGGACGCGGACGCCGCCGGGGTCGAGATCGAGGCCGCGCCGACCACCGCGCCGTGGGCGTCGGGCAACCTGAGACTGACCGACGCGCCCGCCCGGCCGGTCGGCACCGTCGAGGACGGCCCCGAGGTCGCCGCGTGGATCGTCGACCGCGCGCGCGTCGCGCTGGCGGCCCAGCAACTGGGCGTGTGCGAGCGCGGCCTGGCCCGCACGGTCGAACACGTGAACGCCCGCGAGCAGTTCGGCAAGCCGCTGTCCACCAAGCAGGGCGTGATGTTGCGCGCCGCCGAGGCGTACATGGACACCGAGGCCATCCGGGTCACCACGCTGGAGGCCGCGTGGCGGATGGACCGGGGCGAGGCGGCCACCGAACAGGCACTGGTCGCACGCTGGTTCGCCTCCGAGGCGGGCAAGCGCGTGGTGCACGCGTGCCAGCACCTGCACGGCGGCACCGGCTCCGACGTCGACCACCCCATCCACCGCCACTTCCTCTGGGGCCGTCAGATCGACGTGACCCTGGGCAGCGGCATCCAACAGCTCGCCGCGCTCGGCAAGCTGCTCGCCCACGTGCCCGCCCAGGGAGGCAGCCGATGACCACCGAGGACCTCGTGAGCCGAACCCACGCGCAGGTGTCCGTCGGCGACGAACTGCCGCCGCTGGCCATTCCGCTGACCCGCACGCTGATCGTGTCGACCGCGCTGGCCACCCGCGACTTCCAGGACGTGCACCACGATCCGCAACTCGCGGCGGACAAGGGCTCGCCGGACATCTTCATGAACATCCTGACCAGCAACGGCCTGGTCGGGCGCTACATCACCGACTGGGCGGGCCCCGAGACCGAACTGCGCAAGGTCGCGATCCGGCTCGGCGCGCCCAACTACCCCGGCGACACCATGACCCTGACCGGCACGGTGACCGCCAAGACCACCGCCGAGGACGGCACCTCGCTCGTGGAGATCGCCGTCGTCGGCGCCAACAAGCTCGGCAACCACGTCACCGGCACGGTCACGGTGAAGCTGCCGGAAGGAGCCGAAGCGTGAGCCTCAAGCACGCCGACAATCTGCGCGGCAAGACCGCCATCGCCGGGATCGGCGCGACCGAGTTCTCCAAGGAGTCCGGTCGCAGCGAGCTGCGCCTGGCCGTCGAGGCGGTCGGCGCCGCGCTCGACGACGCCGGGATCGCGCCGTCCGAGGTGGACGGCCTGGTCAGCTTCACCATGGACACCAACCCCGAGATCGCGGTCGCCGCGGCGGCCGGGATCGGCGACCTGACCTTCTTCAGCCGGATCCACTACGGCGGCGGCGCGGCCTGCGCCACCGTCGCGCAAGCCGCGATGGCGGTCTCGAGCGGGGTCGCGGACGTGGTGGTCTGCTACCGCGCGTTCAACGAGCGCTCCGGTCGCCGGTTCGGCTCCGGCGTACTCCAGCGCGACCCCACCGTCGAGGGCGTGGGCCTGGGGTGGAACATGCCGCACGGCCTGCTCACCCCGGCCTCGTGGGTGGCCATGTTCGCGCAGCGATACCTGCACGTGTACGGCGCGACCACCGAAGCGTTCGGCCACGTCGCGGTCGCCGACCGCAAGCACGCCGCGAACAACCCGAAGGCGTACTTCCACGGCAAGCCGATCACGCTCGAGGACCACCAGAACTCGCGCTGGATCGTCGAGCCGATGCGGTTGCTCGACTGCTGCCAGGAGACCGACGGCGCGCAGGCGATCGTGGTCGTCAGTGCCGAGCGTGCCAAGGACCTGCGGCAGAAGCCCGCGATCATCAACGCGGCCGCACAGGGCGCGGGTCGCCTCCAGGACCAGATGACCAGCTTCTACCGGGACGAGATGACCGGTCTCGCCGAGATGGGCGTGGTCGCCAAGCAGTTGTGGCAGACCTCGGGGCTGACCCCCGACGACATCCAGACGGCGGTGCTCTACGACCACTTCACCCCGTTCGTGCTGATGCAGTTGGAGGAGTTCGGCTTCTGCGGGCGCGGCGAGGCGCCGGCGTTCGTCGCGAACGGCGGGCTGGAACTGGGCGGCAAGCTGCCCACGAACACGCACGGCGGCCAACTGGGCGAGGCGTACCTGCACGGGATGAACGGCATCGCCGAGGGTGTCCGGCAGATCCGCGGCAGCTCGGTCAACCAGGTCGAGAACGTGCACAACGTGCTGGTGACGGCGGGTACCGGGGTGCCGACTTCGGGGCTGGTGCTGGGCGTCGAGTAGGCGGGGGCGGGCGGGGGCGGTGGGCGCGACCGAAGCGGCCGGATGCCACCGGATCGGGCGCCGCCCGTGCCGCGCGCCCGTGCCGCCCGGGTGCCGCCTTGCCGGTGCCGCCCGGTGCCGTTCGCCCGGACCGCCCGGTGCCGCTTTGCCTGGGCCGCTCGGGTGACGCGTCGGCGCGTCGCCCGAGCGGTCCGGCGGATCCGCCGGACGCGGTGCGCAGCGTGGTGGGACGTCCTTTCCCACCACGCCGGGAGGCACCGTGCGCCCTTCGCTCACCCGTCGTATCGCCTCGGCCGTGTTGCTCACCGCCGTGCTCGGCCTGTTGCCGGCCGGGCTCGCCGAGGGTGCCCGCGCACGTTCGGGACAGCCCTTCTTCGTCGACGGGCCGGGCTTCGACACGTGCGAGACACCGACCGTGGAGACCATGCAGGCCTGGCGGGACTCGCCGTACAAGGTGGTCGGGATCTATGTCGCGGGCGACAACCGCGCCTGCCGGAGCAGCCGGTTGACCCGCGACTGGGTCACCGCCGTACATCGCCAGGGCTGGGACTTCCTGCCGATCCAGGTGGGCCTCCAGGCGCCCTGCTCGCAGTCCGGCAAGCCGGGCAGGATCGACCCGGCGCGCGCCGCGGCGCAGGGCGTCGCGGAGGCCGACGACGTGGTGGACCGCAGCACCGCGCTCGGATTCAAGCGCGGCAGCGCGGTCTGGTACGACATGGAGGCGTACGACAACACCGACGCCGCCTGCCGGACCGCGGTGCTGGACTTCGTCTCCGCGTGGTCCGACCGGGTCCGCGAGCGCGGTTTCCTGGCCGGCTACTACAGCAGCCTCGACTCCGGCATCGCCGACCTGGTCGAGGCGGTCGACAAGCGCTCCGTCCCGGACGCGGTCTGGTACGCCCGCTGGGACGATCGCGCGGTCACCACCGGCGACGGCGCGCTCCCCGACGGCTATTGGCGCGACCGGCGCGTGCACCAGTACAGCGGCAACGTCACCGAGACCCACGGCGGCAAGAAGATGAACATCGACCGCAACGCGGTCGACGGACCGGTGGGCGTCTTCTGACCACCCGGTCCACGCGAGGTGACCACCACCACCGGGTCCACGCGGCGCGTGAGCGTCATTCCCGCGCGACGTGAGCACCGGTGCCGTGCGGCACGCCGGTCGGGCCGGGATCGGCCCGACCGGCGACGCCCGTGTCGACGGCTCAGCCCCGGTCGAGTTCGCTGACCTCCAGCGCCCCCTCGGCGTACTGGCTCCGGATCACCTTCTTGTCGAACTTGCCCACGCTGGTCTTGGGCACGGCGGTGATCAGGCTCCACCGCTCGGGCACCTGCCAGCGGGCCACCTTGCCCGCGAGATAGTCGCGCAGTTGCTCGATCGTGGTCTCCGCGCCCTCGCGCAGCACGACCGTGGCCAACGGGCGCTCGCCCCACTTGTCGTCGGGCACGCCCACCACGGCCGCCTCGACCACGTCGTCGTGACCCATCAGGGTGTTCTCCAGCTCGACCGACGAGATCCACTCGCCGCCCGACTTGATCACGTCCTTGGCCCGGTCGGTCAGCCGCAGGAAGCCGTCGGCGGTGATCGTGCCGACGTCGCCGGTACACAACCAGCCGTCCTTGAATCGGCCGCCGCCGCCGGCGTCCACCGATCCCTCGTCGCCGATGTAGGCACCCGCGATCCACGGACCGCGCACCAGCAGTTCGCCGACCGCCTCGCCGTCGAGCGGGACGTCGACACCGTCCGGACCGACCAGTCGGGCCTGCACCGAGGCGGGCAGCCGCCCCTGGGAGATCCGGTACGGGAACGCCTCGTCGCCGGTGAGCCCGGCCGGCGGGCGGGCCACCGAGCCCAGTGGCGAGGTCTCGGTCATCCCCCAGGCGTGGATGATCCGCACTCCGTGCCGTTCCTCGAACGCGTGCATCAGACCGGGCGGGCAGGCCGAGCCGCCCACCACGACCTCCTTCAGCGAGGACACGTCGGTCTTGTGCACGTCGAGGTGGTCGAGCAGGCCGGTCCAGATGGTCGGCACCGCGGCGGCGAACGTCGGCCGCTCGGCGGCGATCATCGTGGCCAGCGGCTCCGCCTGGAGGAACCGGTCGGGCATCAGGATCGACGCGCCGCACAACATCGCCGCGTACGGCAGGCCCCACGCGTTGACGTGGAACATCGGCACCACCGGTAGCAGCATGTCCCCGGAGCCTAGGCCGAAGCCCTCCATCGAGCACACCTGCATGCTGTGCAGGTAGGTCGAACGGTGGCTGTACACCACGCCCTTGGGGTTGCCCGTGGTGCCGGAGGTGTAACACATCGCCGCGCCCTGCCGCTCGTCGATGTCCTCGGCCCAGTCGAACTCGGTCGGCCGTCCGGCGAGCAGGTCGTCGTAGCGGTGCACCTGCTTGCCGCAATCCGCGAGCGGAGCCAGATCGGTGTCGGCGCCGGTGACCACGACGTGTTCGATGGTCCGGAGCTGGGACAGCAGGGGTGCGGCCAGTGCCGCGAGCGAGCCGTCCAGCACCAGCACCCGGTCGTCGGCGTGGTTGGCGATGTAGATCAACTGCTCGGGCGGCAGCCGCAGGTTGAGCGTGTGCAGCACCGCGCCCATCGACGGGATCGCGAGGTAGCACTCCAGGTGCTCCTGGTTGTTCCACAGGAAGGTGGCGACCCGCTCGTCGCCGGTGATGCCGAGCTCGCGCAGGCCGTGGGCGAGTTGCGCGGAGCGCCGACCGACCTCCGCGTAGGTGGCCCGCCTGGGCGCGCCGCCGGTCCAGGTCACCACCTCCGAACCGCCGTGCACCGTGGTGCCGTGTCGCATTATGCGAGCGATCGTCAAGGGCACGTCCTGCATCGTGCTCAGCACTGTGTGGCCTCCCTGCATTCGCCGGACGGGGACCGGTCGAGGTGAAGGGATTCTTTCTCGCGGATCGGGTGGTTGTCAGCCCCCGGAGCGTGCGCTTCCATATGCGCGTCGAGCGCCGGACCACGCGCCCGGCACGATCCGCCGTGCGCCCATACGGGTGAACCAGGCGTGGCGATCGGCCGATCGGACCAGTCGAACGGAAGAATGCGACGGTGTCCCGGTTGCACCGATGACACATCGTTTTCGGTGGAACGCCGCGAGCATTCGGTAATTCCCGCTTTTCCGCTCTTCCGGAGGGGGACCGGCGAGCCCTCGGCTTCCCCTTGGAGGGCGCCCCATGTACCCGCTGGAGGTGCGGTCCGAACCGCACCGACCGTACGACGTCGTGCTGCCGGACGCGCTCGGCCATCCCGTGCTCGGCTTCCGGGACGGCTATTGGTTCCGGCTCGATCGCGACGGGCCGCCGCGTCCGTTGTGCGCGCGCACCGCGATCATCGGACATCCGGAGTCCGCCGGGCCTATCGTGCAGGTCATGTGTTGGTGGATGCGGGAACACCACGACCACCCCCAGGCGATGGATCTCGCCACCGAACTGGCGTTGACCGTCGGCGAGATGAGTCGCCGGCTGCATGCCCAGGGGCCGGCGGCATGGTGAGGCGCTGCGGGTCGGTGCGGATACGGCGGGTGCCGTGCGGCCCTCGGGTGCCGGCGGTCCGGGTGCGGTCGTGTGCGATTCCGTGCTGCCGGACCGGGCCTCGGCGGCGGTGCGGCTGAGCGGGTCCTCGCCCGGACGGGTTCGAGGTTTCGCCCGGGTGGTCCGCTCGTCCGGGTGACGCGCGGGCGGGCCGGCGGTTGGCGGGTGCCGGGTCGGTCGCCGACCCGGCGCGCCGGCCTGCGCGCGCCGCCTGCCCACCCGGGTTCCCTGCCTGGCGTCTGCCTCCCCGGGTCCCCTACTTGGGGGAGGCGATCTTGCCGAGCAGGTCGACGATGCGCTGTTGTACGTCCTCGCGGGTCGACCGCTCGGCCAGGAACAGCACGGTCTCGCCGGTCTGCAGCCGGTGCAGGTCGTGCTCGACCAGGTCGAGCGTGGTGTAGACGACGATCGGCGTCGAGTGCAGGCGCGCGTTGTTGCGCAGCCAGTCCACCACGCCCATCCGGCGCCGGCGCACCAGCATCAGGTCGAGCACCACGAGGTTGGGCTCGACGCTGGACGCCTTGGACACCGCCTCGCTCTCCGAGGCCGCGTGCACCACGTCCATGCCGCGCCGCTCCAGCGACGCGGTGAACGCCGCCGCGATATCCGGATTGCCCTCCACCAGGAGCACCCGCGAGGCGTGTCCGGCACTGTCCGCCGGCGCGAGCGAACGCAGCAGTACGGCCGGGTCGGCGCCGAACGCGGCGTCCCGGGTGGCCTGCATCAGCCCGGCGGTGACCAGCACCGGGATCTGCGCGGCGGTGGCGGCGGTGCGCAGCGACTGGAGCGCGGTACGGGTGATCGGCCCGGTCAGCGGATCCACGAACAGCGCGGCGGGCTGCACCGGGACGCTCGCGTCCACCTCCTCGCGCGAACGCACCAGGAGCGGACTCCAACCGCGCGCGGTCAACGCGCCCGCCGTCGCCCCGTCCGGCTCGGGCCAGACCAGCAGTCGGCGCGGCTGCCCGTCCGGTGCGGGCGTGACCATGGTCGGCAGGTCGGCGCCGGACATCGCCTCGGCGTCCCCGGGCGGCGCGGCCGGGAAGCCGGGTCGCCGGCCCTGGACCGGAATCGGTTGATCCGGCCCGGCAGGGATCGGTGGCAACAACTCGGTCGGCATGTCGGCGGCGGCGGGCCGGCCCGGCCGATCCTGCACGCTGGTGGTTCGTCCGGCACCGTCCGAGGTACGACCCTGGGCCGGGATGGCCGCCGGCGGCGTGGACAACCGGCGCCGGGCCTGCGCGCCCTGCGGGGTGTGCGTGCCGTTGAGCCGCCCGCCGGCCGCCGGCGCGGACGCGGGCGAAGCGGTGGCGGCGGGTCGTTGCGGCAGCGCGGTCGGCTCGGGCCGCTCGACCTCGGCCCCGACCTGGCGGGCGACCCCGCGGTGCGATCCGGACGGTCCGTCGGCGGACTCGCCGGCGTCGTGCGTGTCGCGCGAGGGCCGGCCGCGCCGCGAACGCGGCGGATAGACCGCCTCGAACGCGCCGCTGTTGTTGCGCGCGGCCTCCTCGGCCTCGTCGTACCCGTCCGAGTCGGGCCGCTCGTGCCCGCCTTCGGCGGAACCCGTGCTCGCCGGCACCAGCGGCACCGGCGCGACCGTGCCCGGCGGCAACGCGAACGGTCCCTGCGGCGCGGCGGCCACCGAACCGGGCGGTGGCGGTGCGGGCACCGGCGGGGTGGACGAACCGGCCGGCTCCAGGCGGGCCCGAGGCGGCTGCGCACCGCGTCCGCGCACGGCGAGTTCGACGCCGCTGCCCGGCGCGGGCGCGGGTCGCGCGGCGGCGTTCCCGGCCCGCTCGACCTCCGCACGACCCTTCGGCTCCGCGGTGTCGGCCCCGCTCTTCGGCTCGGCGGCCTCGCCGTCGTCCGCGTCGTCCGCTTCCGGACCGGTCGACTCGGCCGCGGCGTCCTCGTCCTCGTCGGTCGGCTTCGCGGCGCCCTCGGCCTCGCTCTTCCCGTCCTTGCCCTTGTCGCCGTCGCCCTTACCCTTGCCGGCCTTGTCGGCGGCCGGGTCCGGTCGGCCCGCCTGGCGCGCCCGGCGGCCCTTGGCCGCGCGGTGCTCGCCGGAGCTTTCGACCTGTTCGGCGGCCTCCGCGTCGGCGGGCAACTCGACCACGTACGTGCTGCCTCGGCCGGGCATCGTGTGCGACTCGACGGTGCCGCCGTGCGCCTCGACGACCGCGCGCGCGAGCGGGACCCGGACGGCACTGCCCCGGCTCTCCGGACCGCGCACCTCGATCCGGGCGAGATCGCCGCGCTGGGCCGCCGCGACCACGACGGTGGAACCCTCGGGTCCGGCCGCGACGACGTCCGCGAGCAGGTGGCCCAGGGCTCGGGTCATCGCGTCCACGTCCACCCGCACCCCGACCGGGGACGCGTTCACCGCGAACTCCACGCCCGCGCCGCGCGCGAGGTAGGTCACCGTCTCCATGGCCCGATCGACGAGGTCGTCCACCGTGGTCGGCACCCGCTCGGGCTCGGCCGCCCCGTCGGTGTCCTGCGGCTCGGCCGGTTCGGTACCGGCCGCCTGGTGCGCGAGCACCTCGCCCGCGAGCTCCTCCAGGCTCTCCAACTCGCCCGCGACCTGACGCACCATCCGCCGGGCGCCGTGACCGACGTCACCGGCCGCTCCGTCGGCCACCTTCTTCAGTCGACCGCGCACCGCCGCGAGCCGCCCCAGTATCTCGCCGTCGACCAACTCGGCGAGCTGGGACCGACGTTCGCCGAGCAGCTTCTCGCGCGCGGTGTCGCTGAAGGTCATCACGGCGCCGACCACGGCACCGCCGAGCAGGATCGGCGCGGTGATCATGTCCACCGTCACGTAGCCCTCGTCGCCGCGCCACAACACCTGGTCGCGCAGCCGCTGCCGGCGACCGTTGCCCAGGGTGACCAGCGGCGGGCACTCCTCGGCGGGCAGCGTGGTGCCGTCGGCGCGGGCGTGCATGAGCAGTTCGTGCACGTTCCGGCCGCCGAGGTCGCTCGCGCGATGGCGCAGGATCCGGGCGGCGGCCGGGTTGGCCAGCACGATGTTGCCCTCGGCGTCGATGCCGATGATGCCCTCGCAGGCCGCGCGCAGGATCATCTCGGTCTGCCGTTGCTGGCGCGCGAGTTCTGCCTCGACGTCGACCTTTCCGGTCAGGTCGCGCACGACGATCATCAGCAACTCGTCGTCGTACCCGGCGGGCAGGTTCGCGCTGGTCACCTCGACCGGGAACACGCCGCCGTCGGTGCGGTGCGCGGACATCCGGGTCGGCTTGGTCCGGGTGTCGCGCGAGTCGTTGGCCCGGACCGAACCCGGGATGCGCCGGTGGTCGAACGAGGGCAACAGATCGAGAAGCCCGCGACCCACCACGGGAGTACCCGGCGCCTCCAGGACCTCCAGTGCCATGGCGTTCGCATTGACGACGGTGCCGTTGCGATTCACCAGCAGAAGAGCGTCCGGCAGGGCGTCGAGTATGGCGGCGAGGCGAGCAGCGCCTCGGGATGGCCTGCTGCTCACGAAGCGCGTACCTCCTCCGGTCCTCGTACTGCGCGACGGCCATCTTGCCCGTCGCCGCCGAGGCATGTCACGACCGACTATCCCATTGTTTTTGCAGTCACGTTGACGAGCCTAGTAATCTGTTCCTCGTCGGCAAACACCGATGGAGGCTTCGCCTAGTCCGGTCTATGGCGCCGCACTGCTAATGCGGTTTGGGTTCATCCCCATCCCGGGTTCAAATCCCGGAGCCTCCGCTTCACGAACAGCCCGTCCGGTCCCACCGGGCGGGCTGTTTCGCGCCCATGGCGATGATGTTTCGGTGAGCGCACGGCGACCGCGGGTCACGACTCGGGACGTGATGTCCGATATAAGGCTCTTTTCCGGAGCCGTCGCCCGACTCGCCGCCCACCCGATCCGAGCGCCTCGCCCGGCCCGTCGCCTGCGGCCCGCGATCCGCCCACCCGACACGGCGAAGCGCCTTCCGATTCCCCCACCGGCCGACATGTCCGAAAAGGCGCTTTCAGCTCACAGCGAACAGAGTGAGAGCACCCCCGCGCGCGTCGCCGCGGGGACGTCACGGGGACGACATGGGATGACATCCACGCCGGCGACCGACTCCTCACCAAGCTCGCCGGCCTCCGTCGGCCATTCTCCGAAGAGCCCCGCCGACCACCCGCCCGCCCCGCCCGTCCCGTCGCCGATCACCCTCCAAATGAAGGTGCTTGATCACCAAATGCCCGACTCCGACCGACCCTCGAACAATGGATTTCACCCCCGGCCGGGGAGCATGTATTGTTGACCTCGGTCAAAGCGACCAAGCGCTCGTAGCTCAACGGATAGAGCATCTGACTACGGATCAGAAGGTTGCAGGTTCGAATCCTGCCGAGCGCACAAGATTGTGCTTCCGATACAGGCCAGACCTCGAACAGGGTCTGGCCTGTTTTGCGTTTTCGAACTCGCAGACCGGTCCGGCCGAGTCCACGTCGAGGCGACTTGTCGAAGCCGGACCGCCGGTTTGCCGGCGATCAGCCGAAGGGTGCGCCGACGCGGACGACGGCGCATTCACTCGGCCCGACACCGCTTCGGGTCCGGACGGTTGACGGGCACCCCCGGATCGATGCGCGCGCCGAGCACGCGCCGTTCATGCCCGCCCGTGCGCCGCCCGGTCGGCTGTCCCCGGCCGGGCCGAATGGCTGAAGGCTCGTTCGATACCCGGACATCGGGGCACCCGTTCCTTCTCGGACTTGTTCCCCAGGGAGGCCGGATTGCCCGCCAGCCACGCCGTACCCCGCTCGCGCAGCGGAGTGCTGCGGACGAAACCCGTGGACGCCATCCTCGAGGAGAGCGGCGGCGGCGGCGAAGGCGGGGAGGAAACCGGCCTGCGGCGCACCATGGGGCTGCTCGAACTGACCTTCTTCAGTGTCGGCGCGACCCTGGGCACCGGCATCTTCGTGATCCTGGGCGAGGCGGTGCCCAAGGCCGGCCCGGCCGTGGTGATCTCGTTCCTGCTCGCGGCGATCACCGCGCTGTTCTCGGCGCTGTCCTACGCCGAACTCGCCGGGACCATCCCGGTGTCCGGCTCGTCCTACTCCTACGCGTACGCCACCCTCGGCGAAGGCATCGCGTGGGTGTGCGGGTGGTGCCTGCTGCTGGAGTACGGCGTGTCCATCTCCGCCGTCGCGGTCGGCTGGGGGCAGTACGTCAACGAACTGCTCGACTCCGCCTTCGGGGTCAGCCTCCCCGACGCGATCAGCCAACCACCCGGTGACGGCGGTACGTTCAACGTCCCGGCCGTGATCGTCGTGCTGCTCGCGGTGATCCTGCTGATGCGCGGCGTGTCGGAGAGCGCCGTGGCCAACACGATCATGGTCTTCATCAAGCTGATCACGCTCGCGTTCTTCTGCGCGATCGCCTTCACCGCGTTCGAGGACGGCAACCTCTCCCCGTTCGCACCGCTGGGCGTGGCCGGGATCAGCGCCGGCGCGTCCCAGGTGTTCTTCTCCTATATCGGCTTCGACGCCGCCTCCACGGCCGGCGAGGAGGCCAAGAACCCGCGCCGGGACCTGCCGTTGGCGATCCTGATCTCGCTCGCGATCGTCACGATCGTCTACGTCGCGGTCGCGCTCGCGGCGCTCGGCGCGTTGCCCTGGCAGGAGTTCGAGGGCAGCGAGGCGACCCTCGCGAAGATCGTCACCGATGTCACCGGCAGCTCCTGGGCGTCCACGATCCTGTCCGCCGGCGCCATCATCTCGATCGCCAGCGTCGTGCTGACCGTGCTGTACGGGCAGACCCGAATCCTGTTCGCGATGTCCCGGGACGGCCTGATCCCGCCGATCTTCGCGAAGGTGAACCGGCGTACCCAGAGCCCGGTGGCGAACACGCTGATCACCGGCACGTGGGTGGCCGCACTCGCCGCGCTGGTCCCGCTCGGCCGACTCACCGAGGCCACCAGCATCGGCACCCTGTTCGCGTTCGCGCTGGTCAACATCGGCGTGATCGTGCTCCGCCGGACCCGGCCCGACCTGCCGCGTGGCTTCAGCACCCCGTTCTTCCCGATCACCCCGATCCTGGGCGTCGGCTTCTGCGTCTACCTGATGGCCCGGCTCTCCGGCACCACGTGGCAGGTCTTCCTGGTCTGGATGGCGGCCGGCGTGGCGATCTACTTCCTGTACGGCTACCGCCACTCGCGTTGGCGTGCCCGATCCGCCGACGCCGAGGTGGGCCCGTGAGCGGGGACGGCGCGCGGATGCGCATCGTGGTGGGCTGCCGGCCGGAGCCGCGCGGCCAGGACGCGCTGGCGCTGGGCATGCTGCTCGCCCGGCAATTGGGCGCCGGCGTCGTGCTCGCGCACATCCAACCGCCCGCGCTGCCCGGCGCGGGGGTGGGCGCCGTGGACGCGGAGTGGCGCGCGTTCCTGCGCGAGGAGACCGAGTGGCTGCTCAACGACGCGGAGAGCCGCATTCGCGACTGGGCCCCGGAACTGCCGGTGGAACGCGCGATCGGCCACAACCGCGGCAGCGGCCGAGGGCTGGCCCGGATCGCCGAGAGTCACGGCGCCGCGCTCGTGGTGCTGGGGCCGGCCCCGGGCGGCCGGACCGCGCGCGTCGCGCTCGGCAGCACCGCCGATCAACTCCTGCACGGCTCACCGGTGCCGGTCGCGCTGGCCCCACGCGGCTTCGCCGACCACCCGCCGCCTCGCATCGCCCGGTGCACGATCGCCTACCAGCGCGAGCCGCGGCTCACCGGAGTGCTCACCTGCGGCGTGGAGTTCGCCCGCCGACTCGATGCCGACGTGCGGCTGCTCACCCTGGTGCTGCGCCCGGTCCGGCTGTACTCGGGCAAGCAGCACCAGTCCGCCGAGCACCAGGTATTGCGGGCCGCGCGCGAACAGGCCCGGCAGGACCTCGCGACGGCGATGGCCGAGATCGACGTGCCGGTCGACGCGGAGACCGCCGAGGGCGACGACGTACGCGCCGCGATGGACACCGTCACCTGGGCCGACGACCTGCTGATCTGCGCGTCCAGCACGGTCGGCCCGGTCAAACGGGTCTTCGTCGGCGACGTTTCGCACAAGATCGTCCGCAATGCCCGCACTCCGGTCATGGTCCTGCCCCGCGGCGTTCGAGCCGAACTGTGGGACACGCCCGACCCAAGGTGATCTCGGCCGGGACGAACCGACCACGACCACCGCTACCCGGCCCCGCCCCCTCGGCCCCCGGTCACCCTCACGCCGCCGGCACCGCCCTGACCGACGCCGCCGGCTCCGCCTCCACGTCGCCCGCCCACCGGTTCGGCGCCGCCGCCACCTCCCGCCACCACGGCTCCACCTCGGCCCCGTCGACCAGCGCCGGCTCGAACAGCGCGCCGGGACGCGGGATCACCAGATCGGTGTCCAGCGCCCGAGCCGCCGCCACCGACCGCTCGGCGGGCTCCTCCCAAGCATGCGGCGCCAGATCGAACGTCCCCCAATGGATCGGCAACATCAACCCACCACCCAGCTCCGTGTGCGCCTGCACCGCGCCCTCCGGGTGCAGATGCACCTCGGGCCACGCCTCCGCGTACGCGCCGGCCTGAATCATCGTCAGGTCGAACGGCCCGTGCTCGCGCCCGATGTCCGCGAAGCCCGGGAAATAGCCGCTGTCCCCGCTGTGGAACACCCGGTGCCGGGGCCCGGCCACCACCCACGATGCCCACAGCACGGTGCCCAGCACCCGCGCGCCGCGATTGCAGTAGTGCCGCGCCGGCGTCGCGGTGAAAGTCAGCCCGGCGACCTCGCCCGCCTCGTGCCAGTCCAGCTCGGTGATCCGCTCCGCGCCGACGCCCCACCGCTCCAGGTGTGCCCCGATGCCCAGCGGCACCACGAACGCCGCGTCGCGCCCGGCCAGGGCCCGGATCGTGGCCATGTCGAGGTGGTCGTAGTGGTCGTGCGAGACGACCACGACGTCCACCTCGGGCAGGTCGGCGAAGCGCACCGGCACCGCGTGCAGCCGCGCCGGGCCGAACGCCGCCGACGGCGAGCACCGCGTGCTCCAGACCGGGTCGAACAGGACCCGCACACCGTCCAGGTCGACCAGCACGGTCGCGTGCCCGAGCCAACACGCGCGCAGCCCGGTCATCGGCGTCCGGGCGAAGTCCAACGCGGACGGGGTGACCAGCGGAATGGCGCCGGCCGGCCGACGCAATCCGGCCGCGGCCTTCTGCGCGCGCAACATCTTGCCGATCGCGCCGGGGCTGCCACGCCGAGTCGGCACCGGATTCCGGAACGCGCCGTCGCGGAAGTGCGGTGATCCCTGGATGCGCGCCAGGCGCTCACCGGCGGGTCTGGCGCCGAACGCAGCGGGCGCCAAAGACGTCAAGAAGTGCCCGGCCACATGGACTCCTCGGGCAAGCGGGGCCTTCGGCCGACCGTGCTGAGGCCGGACCGGCGACCGGTGATCGGGATGAGTGGAGATTAACCCGGCCTCCATGGCTGAAACGTCGTCCCGGGGGAGGGGGTGCACCCGTACCGCTCCTCCCCTCGGAGTAGGGGTCGGACGAACGCGGGAGTGCTTTGTCCGAGAACCGACCCCTCGATACCGGGTTGCGCCGTCCGAGTGAGCGAAGCGTTGCCCCACCGGCCCCACCCCTGTCGGCTCACGTGAGTAGGGTCGAGCCATCGCCACGGGGGATGACGGCGCATCAGTCCCCTTGTACGGCATGGTTCTTGCGCCCGGTCACGGTTCCCACGGCGGAGCCCCGCAACCACCGCGACCACCGTGACCAACCGCAGCCACCCCGCACGGACAGCACACCCACAGCCACCCGAACAGAGCAGCGGAGCCGAGGAGTCGTCATGCCCGAGACCCGTACCTACCTTGAGTTGTCCGAAGAAGGCGACGGCGCGCACAAGTACTACGAGGTCGTCGTCGACGGCGTCGACGTCACGGTCACGTACGGGCGGATCGGGGCCAAGGGCCAGACCGGCACGGTGACCCACGCCACCCCGGAGAAGGCCGCCGCGGACGCCAAGAAGAAGGTCGCGGCCAAGCTGCGCAAGGGCTACGAGCCCGCGGTACAGGGCGTTCGCCAGCCGCGCGCGATCACCCGCCGCGAGATCGTGTCCCGGCCGACCACGGCCCGCAACTCGGCGCCGGTGTTGTGGCGCTACCGCACCGGCTCCTCCGCGTTCGGCATCTTCGTCGACTCCGAGCGGGTGTTGGTGGGCAACCAGCGCGGCGACGTGTGGTTCCTGGACCACACCGGCGAGGTCACCGGCCGCTACCAACTGCCCAACGGCGTCAAGTGCATCGTCGCGGACGACTCGTGGATCTACGCCGGTTGCGACAACGGCAACGTGTACGACGTCGGCGGCAAGGCCCCGCGGGTGGCCTACGAGATCACCGACAACATCGACATCTACTGGCTCGACATCCACGACGGCGTGCTGGGCGTGTCCGACTCCAACGGCGGCTGCACCACCATCGACCACGAGGACGAGTCGTTGTGGGCCGCGGCCACCAACGGCACCGGCGCGTGGATGGTGCGCTGCGACGAGAACGCGATCTTCCACGGGCACAGCGCGGGCGTCCAGGCGTTCGCGGCCGGCGACGGCAAGGAGCTGTGGCGGACCAAGACCCGGGGCGGCGTGCTGTTCGGGTGGCAGGAGAAGGACGACGTCTACGCCGGCACCTCCGGCAACAAGGTGCACCGGATCGCCAAGTCGGACGGCACGATCCGCACCACCTACGACTGCGACGCGTCGGTGTTCTCCTGCGCGACCGCCGAGAACGGCAAGTACGTCTTCGCCGGCGACAGTTCCTCCACGGTCTACTGCTTCGCCGAGGACGGCAAGCGACTGTGGAAGCTGGGCACCACGTGCGGCTCGGCCTACTCGATGCAGTACCACGACGAGCGGCTGTACATCGTCACCACGGACGGCTCGCTGGCCTGCATCGACGTGAGCGAGGCGGCGATCGAGGCGGCCCAGGTCGGCACCGTTCCGCAGGTGCGCGACGTCAAGGCGGCCACGATCGAGGCGGTGGTGCCGACCACCGAGGTGGCCACCACCACCGACGCGGGCACCGGCGTCGTGGTCGAGTGTGTCGACCAGGGCGGCGGCCGGCTGCGGGTGCACGTGGTCACGGCCGGCTACGAGAGCGGCTGGAACGTGCAGTTCCCGAAGAACGTCCGGGTCGCCGGCGCGCGCTACGTGGTGGACTCGGTACACCCGGCCGACCGCGGCGGCTTCTACCGCGTGCGCGGCGAGATCCGTCGACTGGTCTGAGTCGACCGGGCCGGCTCGGACCCGCCGGGATCCGCCGAACAGGTCCGCAAGCCCCGCCGAAACGCCGAAGGGCGGCGCTCCCGAGGGGAGCGCCGCCCTTCGGCGCGATCGCACGGACCGCTCAGGGCCGCTTGTGCTCCGCAGGCTCCCGCTGCTCGGCGGTCCACCCGGCGAGCGGCGGCGTGGTCTCGTCGGCCTTGCGCTTGGCCAGGGCCGCCACCCGCTGCTCGTGCCGGGCACCGAACAACTGGGGCAGCGTGGGCGTGGTCAGGAAGCCCTCGGCCCGGGCCGCCGCGATGCCGATCCGAGGCAGCTCGCTCGCCTTGCGGAAGCAGATGTAGCGCGGCTCCCAGATCGGCCGGTACTTCTCGTTGGCCCGGTACAGCGATTCGATCTGCCACCAGCGCGAGAAGAACACCAGGACGGTGCGCCACAACCGCAGCACCGGGCCCGCGCCCAGCTTGTTGCCGCGCTCGAAGACCGAGCGGAACATCGCGAAGTTGAGCGAGATCCGCTCGATGTCGACCGGCGAGGTCGGCTCGGGAGCGGCCTCGGCGTCCGGCTCCGGCGCGCGGCCCTTCCCCTTGCCCTTGGCGGGCTTGGCGTTCGCCGCGGCGTACGCCTTCGCACCCTCTATCACGTCCAGCACCATGAACTCGATCAGACCGTTGTCCGAGTCCCGGTCGCGGCGCATCAGGTCCAGCGAGACGCCCTTGCAGCCCCACGGTACGAAGCTCAGCACCGCACGCAGCCGACCCTCGTCGTCCATGCACTCGACCATCAGGCAGCGCCCGTCGTCGGGGTCGCCCAATCGGCCCAGCGCCATCGAGAAGCCGCGCTCGGTCTGCCCGTCCCGCCAGTGGTCGGCCAGGTCGAGCAGTTCGCGCATCTCGCCCTCGGGGATGTCCTCGTGCCGGCGTACCCGAGTGGTGTAGCCGGCCCGCTTGACCCGGTTGTACGCCTGCCGGACGCCCCGCATCGCGCGGCCCTCCAGGCTGAACTCGGCCACCTCGACGATCGCTTCGTCGCCCAGCTCCAGCGCGTCCAGACCGTGCCGGGCGAAGATCGTGCCGGCCTCCTCGCTGGCACCCATCACGGCCGGCACCCACGCGCGGTCCTCGGCCTCGGCGAGCCAGCGGTCGATCGCGCCGGGCCACGCCTCGGGGTCGCCGATCGGGTCGCCGGACGCGAGCGAGACGCCGCCCACGACCCGGTAGGCGACGGCCGCCTTACCGCTGGGCGACCACATCACCGCCTTGTCCCGACGCAGCGCGAAGTAGCCGAGCGAGTCGCGCTCGCCCTGCTTGTCGAGCAGTTCGCGCAGCAGCACCTCGTCGTCGGGGGTGAGCAACTCGCGCCCCTTGGGCGCGCGGAACAGCACGAACAGGACCAGCAGGAACAACATCACGCCGGCCACGTTGATCACGATGTCGACCCAGCGCGGCACCGACACGGAGCCCAGGTCGCTGTCCGGCGCGAGGGTGAAGATGCGCAGCACCGCGTACAGGATCCGGTCGCCCATGCTGGAGGTGGGGATCCGGTCGGTCGCGTTGACCAGGGTCGAGCCGAGCACCACGCCGACCACCGCGCCGCCGGCCAGCACCAGGCCCGCCTTGAGCACGTTGCCCCGGTCACCCTTGGCGCCGAACTCGGCGAAGCTGAGCAGCAGTGCGACGCAGATCAGGAGGGTGATGATCGTCGACGACCAGTTGAACGGGTGTTGCCGCAGGTCGTCGAACCACAAGGCCCAGATGTACACGCCGGTGGACGGCACCAGCAGGATCGCCGTGAACGCCCAGGCGGCCCGCTTGCGGCGGGCGAGCATGATGGCCAGGAAAGCCGCGAGCGCGGCCGAGGTGAAGCCGGACGTGACCAGGAACGGGGTGTAGTACTCCCCCGTGTCGTGGTGTCGTACCCGGTCCCGCAACGGGACCGAGATCGCCGAGACGAGGTCGAGCGCCGCCACGATCCGCAGATACCAGATCAGCACCCCAGCCGAGATCCCGCGCACGCGCTCGGCGGCCGGGGTGCCGGTGCCGTTCTTGTTGTGGCCGTTCGCGGCGGCCCGCGTCGTGGCAGACACCGTGCTCCTCGATTGTGGGGTGGTGGAAGAGTCTCCTGTGTCTTATGTCCAGGATTGCGACTCTTCGTAACGCTCGCACAACAGCGTAGACACGCACCAAGGTATTTGGATGCGCACGACGGCCCCGTTGTACGTCATCCCACGGAGGGATACCCGATCGTTTGCTAATCCCAATGGTGGATAAGCGCGGAGCGGACGCACGGCGGGGCCGGTGCGGCATGAATGGACACGCCGCACCGGCCC